>JAOAEA010000171.1 GCA_026417035.1 Burkholderiales bacterium | reverse complement strand
TATCGGTACAGAGCACATCCATGGCGCCGATGTTTTGGATCGAGTCCAGCCTTTTTACAATCACCTTGCGCCGCGACATGACAACCGCCCCCTTCGCAAGGGTGGAGGGCACGATCATCGGTAGCATTTCGGGCGTCAGACCCACGGCGATAGAGAGGGCGAATAAGACCGCCTCCAACCAGTCCCCTTTAGTAAAACCATTGATAAAGAGCACCAGCGGCGCCATCACCAGCATGAAGCGGATCAAGAGCCAGCTCACCTTATTGACGCCAGCCTGGAATTGCGTAGGCGCACGCTCGACGGCGGTGAGTCTGGCGGCCATGGCGCCAAAATAGGTGTTTTGACCAGTCGCAAGCACCACTGCCCGCGCCGAGCCAGATACGACAGTGGTGCCCATAAACAGGATGTTATCGAGCTCCAGCGGATTAGCGGAGACGGCGCCTTGGTGGGCTGCAAACTTTTCTACTGGCAATGACTCGCCGGTCATCGCCGCCTGGGCGACAAATAGATCCTTTGCAGCCAATACCCGACAATCCGCCGGGATCATGTCCCCGGCTGAAAGCAGGACCACGTCCCCTGGCACCAGGAGCTTGATCGGGAGCTCGAGCTGTTTGACAGCCTTAACC
>JAOAEA010000170.1 GCA_026417035.1 Burkholderiales bacterium | reverse complement strand
GTTCAGCAAGGTATGGAAGCCGCTTGAGCCGCTGTACGACTTCTACAGCTTCAACTGGCTGCCGCGGCTGGGGCAGAGTGTGGCTGGTGATGGCGACAGCTACCGCTACCTGGCCGAGTCGATCCGCATGCATCCCGATCAGACGACGCTGGCCGAAATGATGCGCGCGGCCGGCTTCGTGCATGTCGACTGGAACAACCTGGCCGGCGGCATCGTCGCCGTGCATTTGGGCGTGAAGTAGCACCATCGTTCGCGCCGGCAACGCCGCCGCATGCACGCCGGGGCTGCGTTCAAGTTCAAGCCCTCGGACTTCACGCGCCCTTCGATGCTTTGTCACATGACAGGCAAGGTTGTTGCAATTCGGCAACGCTGAGGCCCCGCAATCGCGGCAGAATTCGTCAAAAGGGAGACGAATATGGCTAAAGCTGCCTGCGGGGCCCGCGTAGCCCCGAATCGCCGGCACACGCACCTGCGGGCGACATGCGTGCTGCTCGCTGCATTGATGGCCACCCCGCTGGCGGCCGAGGCCAAGCGCTTGGGCGGCGGCAAGGCGGTGGGGCGGCCGGCGCCCACTCAGCGCGAAGCTGCGCCATCAGCCCCGGGCACGCCGGCCAACAAGGCTGCGCCCCCGGGC
>JAOAEA010000169.1 GCA_026417035.1 Burkholderiales bacterium | reverse complement strand
TCGCGCACATGGCGCGCCGCCAACTGGTACAGGCTTTCCCAACTGCGCAGGCGCAGCATGGCGGGCGCCACGCGCCGCATGTCGCGCCAGTGGCCAAACGGCTGGTCGCCCAATTGCTCGAAACCCACGCGATAGACCGCCCGCGCCTGCGCCATGAAGCGTTCGCAGCCGTCGGCGTCGGCCGGCGCCAGGCGCGCCACCTCGGCGCGCGCCTCGGCGTCGCCGGCGCGGGCGTCGAAATGCGAGCCGTCGTCGAAGCGGATGCGATAGAACGGATCGAGCGGCCGCAGTTCCACGTCGTCGGCCAGCCGCCGCCCGGCCAGTTGCCACAGTTCTTCGAACATGAACGGCGCGGTGACGATCGTCGGCCCGGCGTCGAAGGTGAAGCCCTGCTGGCGGAACACATAGGCGCGGCCGCCGGCCGCGTCCAGCCGTTCGAGCACCGTCACGCGCCAACCGCGCGCGCCCAGGCGCACGGCCGCCGCCAGCCCGCCAAAGCCGCTGCCGATCACCACCGCATGCGGCTTGCGGCCGCCGGCCGCGCCCGGCGTAGCTGCGACTTCAGCGGCCGGGCGATCGCCCACCGGTAGGGGCAAGGCGTGGCTGACCGGATTCATGCAGCGATGCTAAGGGTGTCACGCTATCTTGACA
>JAOAEA010000168.1 GCA_026417035.1 Burkholderiales bacterium | reverse complement strand
GTCGGCGCTTGCACGCGCGACTGGGGGGTCGGGCGCCCGCTGGTCCCCACGGGGCGGCTCCGCCCGTCGCCCGAGACGGTCGCCCTGCAGGACGCGACGCGCGCCCTCGGGCCCCTCGGCGACCACCTGATCGCCGCCTGGCAGCGCTCGCTCTGGCGTGCCCTGCTCGGCCGCCCGCCCGAGCCGGTGCTCGACGGGCTCGACGACCCCTGCCGCGCCGTCGTGGCCGCCCGCCCGCTCGACCCGCTCGGGCTCCCCGCCGTCGCCGACGCCCTCCGCGCCGGCGTCCCGCTGGGCCCGTGGCTCGACGCCGCTCGCCGCGCCGCTCGCATAGTGCTGGGAGGCGCTGGGAGGCCCGTAGACGGGCGATTGGGGTGGGGGCCGCTACCTAGGTAGCGGGGAGACCGAAAAACGCGTCTACGAGGCTCCTGGCGCGATTTACGGAGGGTATGGGTTTTTAGGAATATGTACTTGTTGATCGGGACGCCGAACGTGGTATTGTCGTGGCGTCGTGTAGTCACGGAGGAGTCACGCAGTGTCGGACGATGCGATGCAGGCACTCGCGAGCGAGTTGCTCGAAGTGCAAACGGGGTTCCAGGAAGTCTTGACTCGCCAGCGGGTCAGCAGTCGGAACGCGGAGCCCATGCAGATGCTGGGCGCGTT
>JAOAEA010000167.1 GCA_026417035.1 Burkholderiales bacterium | reverse complement strand
CCGCCCCAACCGTCAAAGGCCAGGGCGAGGGGGCGGGTAGCTCCGCCTTAAACCAATCGGCAAGCACGGCGCCTAGAGCCAGTTGACCCAGCCAGCCGAACAGACCACCGACTAGGCTCGCCAAAAGCCCAAGCAACAATAGGCGTCCGGTCAGGGCCCAAAGCAACAGATGGCGCGGCGCGCCGAGACAGCGCATCAGGGCCATGGCATCGATCTGGCGTTGAACCAGGCGCTGGCTCGCAAGCGCGATCGCCGCACCGGCAACCAAGAGGGTCGACAGGCTAGCGAGATGCAAAAAACGGGCGGCGCGCTCAAAGGCCAAGCTAAACTCGTTTTGCGCCTTAAGGGCCTCGGTCATGCTGATATTGGGACCGAGCCGCGGGCGGACCCAGTCGCGATAGGCCATCACTGCCTCCGCCTCCCCGGCGACCAATAACCGATGGCTGGCGCGGCTGGCAGGTCCCATAAGCCCAGTTGCCGCCAGGTCGGCGCGGTTCATCAGCACGCGCGGCGCAAAGGCGAATGGGTTGCGGCCCTCGTCCGGCTCATGGGTCAGTAAGGCAGCGATGTTGAATCGCCCTTCACCGAGGCCAAGGCGATCGCCGATCTGAAGGCCTAGGGCGCGCAGCAGATAGGCATCGGTCCAGACCGTACCTGGGGAGGGG
>JAOAEA010000166.1 GCA_026417035.1 Burkholderiales bacterium | reverse complement strand
GGGTCCCGACGGAGGTGGCGAGCCGGCCGGCGCTGCACGCCGCATTCGTCGCAGCCATGCGCCGCCCGGCAGCGGCCCGGCCACCGGGCCTGCCTGCGCGGCTGGTGGTCTTTGGCCTGACCGGGCTGCCGCCCGCGACGCTCGAGGCGCTGGCACTGGTGGCGCGCTGGTGCGAGGTGCTCGTGTGCGTGCTCAACCCTTGCCGCGAATACTGGGCCGACATCGTGCCGGACGCACAGTGGCTGGCGCGCGCGTCGGCGCGCTGGCGTGAGCGGGCCGCCCTGCGGTCGGGGGCGCCAGCGGTGCCCGCGCCGCTCCCGGACGAGAGCCTGGCCAGCGGCCACCCGCTCCTCGCGGCGTGGGGCCGGCAGGGGCGGGATTTCATCGCCCTGCTGCTCGCCCACGAGGAACGCCCGGTGCGCGACCGCCTCGACGCCGCGCTGCAGGCGCTCGGGCGTGGCGTGGACCTGTTCGAGTCGCCGCTGGGCCAGGATGGCACCGCCCCCTTGCTGGCCCAGCTGCAGGACGACATCCTGCACAACCGGCCGCTGGCGGAGATCCGGACGCGACAGCGGGTCGTCGACCCCGCCGCCGACGCATCGCTGCGCTTTCACGTCTGTCACACCGCGCTGCGCGAGGTGGAGGTGCTGCACGACCAGCTCCTGGC
>JAOAEA010000165.1:276-667 GCA_026417035.1 Burkholderiales bacterium | reverse complement strand
GGGTACAACAGCGTGCCAAACGCCAGGATCGCCACGCCCCGGCCCCACCGGCGCAGCTCGCCGCGCCCAAACGGCAAGGCCTGTGGCTCGGCCGGCAGCGCCGCGCCGATGCCTGCGCCGCGCGGATAACGCACCGCCACCGGGTGATCGCGCTCGTAGGCCGTGGTCAGCAACTGGTAGCACTCGGCCTCATCGGCCGGGCACGCGATGGCCATGTTCGGGATGCAGCGCAGAAACGCGATGTCGTAGGCCCCGCAGTGGGTTGGGCCGTCGGCGCCCACGATGCCGGCGCGATCCAGCGCCAACACCACAGGCAGGTTCTGCAACGCCACGTCGTGGATGGCCTGGTCGTAGGCTCGTTGCAGGAAGGTCGAATAGATCGCCACCACCG
>JAOAEA010000165.1:0-267 GCA_026417035.1 Burkholderiales bacterium | reverse complement strand
GCCACCACCGGCTTCATGCCTTCGCAAGCCAAGCCGGCGGCAAACGTCACGGCGTGTTGTTCGGCGATGCCGACATCGTGGTAGCGGTCGGGGAAGCGCTGGTGAAACTCCACCATGCCGGAGCCCTCGCGCATCGCCGGGGTGATGGCCACCAGACGGCGGTCGCGTTGGGCCATGTCGCACAGCCAGCGCCCAAACACCTGGGAGAACGTCGGCTTGGGCGGCTGCGCCGGCGGCACGATGCCCACCGCGGGGTCAAACCGGCCC
>JAOAEA010000164.1 GCA_026417035.1 Burkholderiales bacterium | reverse complement strand
GGACGGTCATGGCGTCGGCTTTCCCCGGTGCGGTGGGGGCGATTGTGCCGCCCTCCGCGGCACGCCGCCAGCCTCTTCGGTTGTCGCCGGCGCGGCCGCGCCGTTGCGCGTTGACAGCGCCGCCCGGTCGGGCAAGGGCTTCGACGCCACGGCCGGAGGAGAGGCACGGTGATGCGGTTCTGGCCCTTGCCTGCGTCGCGGATCGCGGCGCTTGTCCGCAGCGGGCAGGCGAGCGCCGAGGCGGTTGCGCGCGACGCGCTGGAACGCCTCGCCGCCGCCAATCCCGCCATCAACGCGGTGGTGGAGTGCCGCCCCGAGGCGGTGCTGGCAGAGGCCCGGGCGCTCGACGCGCGGATCGCCCGGGGGGAGGATCCGGGGCCGCTCGCCGGCGTGCCGGCGACGATCAAGGTGATCGCCGACCAGACGGGGTTCGCCACGACGAACGGCTGCGCCACCCGCCGCGACGCCATCGCCGCCGAGGACAGCCCGGTGGTGGCCCGGCTGCGCGAGGCGGGGGCGATACTTCTCGGCCGCACCAACACCCCGGCCTTCTCGCTGCGCTGGTTCACCCGCAACCGGCTGCACGGCGCAACACGCAACCCCCGCGCGCCCGGCGTCACGCCGGGCGGATCCTCCGGCGGGGCCGCGGCGGCGCTGGCGGCCGGCATC
>JAOAEA010000163.1 GCA_026417035.1 Burkholderiales bacterium | reverse complement strand
CCCTCATCCTCTACCACTAGACTCCTCACCCCTCTTCCTCCCACCTCACCACATGGACGCCCAGACCCTGTTCGCCACCGCCCAGTCCACCCTGCTCGCCCCCAACGAGCTGGACACCCCCCAGGTCGAATCCATCTTTGGGCTGCTCGCCGCGCACAAGCTGGACGACGCCGACCTCTATTTCCAATACACGCGCTCCGAGGCCTGGAGCCTGGAGGAAGGGCAGGTCAAGTCCGGCAGCTTCAACATCGACCAGGGCGTGGGGGTGCGTGCCGTGGTGGGCGACAAGACCGCCTTCGCCTATTCCGACGACCTGAGCCTCGCCGCCATCCGCCAGGCGGCGCTGACCGCCCGCGCCATCGCCCTGGCCGGCGGTACGGCGCACGTGCCCATCCCCTCGCGGGTGACCGGCCGCAGCCTTTACGCCCCCGTGGATCCGCTCGCCTCGCTCACCGAGGCCGACAAGGTGGCCCTACTGCACCGGCTGGAGGCCTATGCCCGCGGGCTGGATGCGCGCGTGATCCAGGTCATGGCCACCCTCGCCGGCGAGTATGAAGTGGTGTTCATCGCCCGGCTCGACGGCCGTATGGCCGCCGACGTGCGGCCGCTCGTGCGTCTGTCGCTCACGGTCATCGTCGAGCAGGACGGCCGCCGCGAGCAGGGCACTGC
>JAOAEA010000162.1 GCA_026417035.1 Burkholderiales bacterium | reverse complement strand
CACCCCGCGTTACACGACACGGCTGGAAGAGGTGGTTGTGGCGCACACGTGATCGGCGTGGGGATTGCTACGGGCCTCTGCTGGAAGGTGTGCAGAATTTTGTCTAAACAGGCACCCAGGGCGAATACTTCTACGCCGGCACCGCCGAGGACCTGCGCAAGGTCTATGAAACGCTGGGCTCGCGCCTGATGGTCGAGAAAAAGGAAACCGAGATCACCGCCTTGCTGGCCCTGCTGGGCGCGCTGCTGATGACCGCCGCCGCCGTGCTGTCGCTGCTGTGGCAGCAGCGCATCGCCTGAGCGCGGGCAGCGCCTGCCGCACAAGGCTCACCGAGGTGGCTCCGCTTAAAACAGCCGCCCATGGGCCTGCGGCGCCGTCGCTGTCAACCGCTCGGCTGGAAACGCCTGCAAGAAATCCCTGCTCTGATGCGCCGGCGCGTGCAGCCAGTCGCTGAAGCGCTCCGGCGGCAGGATGACTACCATGCGTTTCTCGTCTGTCGGCTTGTGAAACAACTTCATCAGCGGGTGTTCATCGGCATTGATGGTCAGCATGGTGAAGCTATAGACCGTCTCTCCCTTCGGATCCCGCCAGCTGGACCACAGCCCGGCGATACCCATCGGCTGGCCGTCCGCGAGGCTGATCCTGGTCGGAATGGCTTTGCCGCTTCGCCAGTCCGGCTC
>JAOAEA010000016.1 GCA_026417035.1 Burkholderiales bacterium | reverse complement strand
CCGCCGACGTCGACGCGACGGTGCGGCAGGTGCACGCGCTCGCGCAGGCCGGGTCCGAGATCGTGCGCGTCACCGTGAACAACGCCGAGGCGGCCGCCGCGGTGCCCGCGATCCGCGAGCGGCTCGATGCGCTCGGCTGCGACGTGCCGCTGGTCGGCGACTTCCACTTCAACGGGCACAAGCTGCTCGCCGAGCACCCGGGCTGCGCAGCCGCGCTCGCGAAGTACCGCATCAACCCCGGCAACGTCGGGCGCGGCGCGAAGCGCGACGAGCAGTTCGCCGCGATGGTCGAAACCGCCTGCCGGTACGGCAAGCCGGTGCGCATCGGCGTGAATTGGGGTAGCCTCGACCAGGCGCTGCTCGCGCGGCTGATGGACGAGAACGCGCGGCGTCCGGTGCCGCTCGAAGCCGATGCCGTGATGCGCGAGGCGCTGATCGCCTCGGCGCTGGAGAGCGCCGCGCGCGCCGAGGGCCTAGGCTTGCCGCCCGACGCGATCGTGATCTCCTGCAAGGTGAGTGACGTGCAGGACCTGATCGCGGTGTACCGCGAGCTCGCGGCGCGCTGCGATTATCCGCTGCACCTCGGGCTCACCGAGGCCGGGATGGGCTCGAAGGGCATCGTCGCGTCCGCGGCGGCGCTCGCGGTCCTGCTCCAGGCGGGCATCGGCGACACCATCCGCATCTCGCTCACCCCCGAGCCCGGCGGGGACCGGACGCGCGAGGTGATCGTCGCGCAGGAGCTCCTCCAGACCATGGGCCTGCGCTCGTTCGCGCCGATGGTCACGGCGTGCCCCGGCTGCGGCCGGACGACGAGCACGACCTTCCAGGAGCTCGCCGCGAAGATCCAGGACTATCTGCGCCGCCAGATGCCGCTCTGGCGCCGCGAGTATCCCGGCGTCGAAGGGATGCACGTCGCCGTGATGGGCTGCGTGGTGAACGGGCCCGGGGAGTCGAAGCTCGCGAACGTCGGCATCAGCCTTCCCGGCACCGGCGAAGTGCCGGTCGCGCCGGTCTACGTGGACGGCAAGAAGACCGTGACGCTGAAGGGCGCCGCGATCGCCGAGGAGTTCCAAGCGATCGTGGAAGCGTACGTGCGCGACACCTACGGGCGGGACGGCGCCCGCGGCAATGCGGCCGGCGAGCCTCCGGCGGGCGGCACCCGGGAGAAAGGGGTGGCCGCCTGAGCCGCGGCGCGCGCGCGACATGAGCCAGGCCCTGCAAGCGGTCCGCGGGATGAACGACATCCTGCCGGACGAGACGCCCCTCTGGGAGCGGTTCGAGGACACGGTGCGCGCGTGGCTCAAGAGCTACGGGTACCGGAACATCCGCATGCCGCTCGTGGAGCCCACGCCGCTCTTCCGGCGCGCGATCGGCGAAGCCACCGACATCGTCGAGAAGGAGATGTACTCGTTCGTCGACGAGCTGAACGGCGAGCACCTGACGCTGCGGCCGGAGGGGACCGCCTCGTGCGTGCGCGCGGTCGTGCAGCACAACCTCCTCTATGGCGGCCCGCAGCGGCTGTGGTACTCGGGGCCGATGTTCCGCCACGAACGCCCGCAGAAGGGCCGCTACCGCCAGTTCCACCAGATCGGCGTCGAGGCGCTCGGGCTCGCCGGGCCCGACATCGACGCCGAGCACCTGCTCATGTGCGCGCGCCTCTGGGACGACCTCGGCATCAGCGGCGTGCGCCTGCACCTGAATTCGCTCGGCAGCCGCGCGGAGCGGCACCGGCACCGCGAAGCGCTGGTCGCCTATCTGCAAGAGCACCGCGACGCGCTCGACGAGGACTCGCGCCGGCGCCTCGTCACCAACCCGCTGCGCGTGCTCGATTCCAAGAACCCGGCGATGCAGGCGCTGATCGAAGGCGCGCCGCGCATGCTCGACTACCTCGGCGACGAGTCGGCGGCGCACTTCGAGGGCGTGCAGGCGGTGCTGCGCGGCGCGGGCATCCCGTTCCGCATCGACCCCCGGCTGGTGCGCGGGCTCGATTACTACAACCTCACCGTGTCCGAATGGGTGACCGACCGCCTCGGGGCGCAGGGCACGGTGTGCGGCGGCGGCCGCTACGACGGGCTGGTCGAGCTCGTCGGCGGGAAGCCCGCCCCGGCGTGCGGCTTCGCGATGGGCGTGGAGCGGCTCGTCGCGCTGATGCGCGAGGCGGGCGTCGCGGACGCGGGCGAAGCGCTCGACGTGTACCTCGTCCACCAGGGCGCGGCGGCCGACGCCTTCGCGTTCACCGTCGCCGAGCGGCTGCGCGATCACGGTTTCTCGGTGCTGCATCACGCCGGGCCGGGCGGGTTCAAAGCGCAGATGAAGCGTGCCGACGCGAGCGGCGCGGCGGTGGCGGTGATCATCGGCGACGACGAGGCGGCCGCGGGCGAGGCTTCGGTGAAGGCGTTGCGCGAGGAGCGGCCGCAGACGCGCGCACCGCTCGACGCGCTGCCGGCGGCGCTGAGCGACATTCTCTACGGTGAGCGGACGGACTGATGGCCTACGACCTCGAAGAGCAGGAACAGCTCGCCTCGCTGAAGGCCTGGTGGAACCAGTACGGCAACCTCGTCGTGCTCGCGCTGCTCGCGGCCGCGCTGGCGTTCGCGGCGTTCGAGGGCTGGCGCTACTGGCAGCGCACCCAGGCCGCGGGCGCCGCCGCCGTCTACGGCGAGCTGCAGAAGGCGCAGCGCTCGGGCGACGGCAAGAAGGTGCGCGACTTGGCGGGCATGCTGATCGACAAGTATCCGCGGACCGTGTACGCGCCCCTGGGCGCGCTCGCCTCCGCGAAGGCGGCCTTCCTCGCCGGCGACGCGAAGACCGCGCGCGTGCAGCTCGCATGGGCGGCGGAGAACGCCAAGGATCCCGAGATCCAGGCGATCGCGCGCATCCGCCTGGCGACCGTGTTGTACGACGAGAAAGCCTACGACGAGGCACTCAAGGTGCTCGACGCGGGGCCGCCCGGGGAGCCCTTCGAGGGGCTCTTCGCCGCCGTGCGCGGCGACGTCCTCGCGGCCAAGGGTGCGAAAAGCGAGGCGCGCGCCGCCTACACGCGCGCGCTCGACAGGCTCGGGCGCAACGATCCGGCGGCCCGCGAGGCGCTGCAGATCAAGCTCGACGCGCTCGGGGCGGGGTGATGCGCGTCCTCGCCGCGGCCGCGGCCGCCCTTGCGCTCGCCGGATGCTCATCGGGCTCGGGGTCGAGCATGTGGCGCGACTTCTCGCTCAACCCGCTCGACTGGTGGGGCACCCCGAAGGCGAGCGCGAAGATGGCGCCGCTGCCGCCGTTCACCGAATCGGTCAAGACGCGGGTGCTGTGGCAGGCCGGCGCCGGCGGGTCGGGCGGATACCTCTTCTCGCCGGCCGTCGCGGGAGAGCGGGTGTACGCCGCGGCCGCGGACGGCTCCGTCGTCGCCCTCGACGCCGCGACCGGCCGGCAGGTCTGGCGCGTGAACGCCGGTTCCCGGCTCTCGGCGGGCGTGGGCGCGTCGGCGGACCTGGTGGTCGTCGGGTCCGAGGAAGGCGACGCCATCGCGTTCGACGCCGACGGTGAGCTCCGCTGGCGCGCGCGCGTCTCGAGCGAGGTGCTCGCGCCGCCGCTCGTCACGGGCGACCTCGTCGTGGTCCGCGCGGCCGACAACCGCATCTTCGCGCTCGATGCGCGCGACGGCCGCCGGCGGTGGGTGTACCAGCGCTCGCTGCCGCCGCTCGCGGTGCGCTCGCCCGTCGGCGTGTCGGCGGGCGGCGGGCTCATCTTCGCCGGTTTCTCCGGGGGGCGGATGGTGGCGCTCGCGCCCGCGAACGGCGCGGTGCGCTGGGAGGGCAACGTGGCGGTGCCGCGCGGCACGACCGAGCTCGAGCGCGTGACCGACGTCGTCGGCCAGCCCTGGGTGGGCGACCGCGAGGTCTGCGCCGTGGCCTTCCAGGGACGGCTGACCTGTTTCGATCTCGCGAACGGCACGCCGGCGTGGACCCGCGAGCTCTCCAGCACCTCCGGCGTCTTCGGCGACGCGCGCCGCATCTACGCGAGCGACGACAAGGGCGCCGTGCACGCGCTCGACCGCGCGACCGGGCGCAGCCTCTGGAAGCAGGACAAGCTCGCCTTCCGGCGGCTGTCCGCGCCCCTGCCGCTTCGCCGCGAGGTGGCCGTCGCCGATGTCCAGGGCTACGTGCACCTGCTCGCGAACGACACCGGGGCGTTCGTCGGCCGGGTGGCGACCGACGGCTCGCCGATCGGCACCAATCCGGTCCCGCTCGGCGCGGGGTTCCTCGTGCAGACCCGGAACGGCGCGGTCTACGCGGTCGCAGTCGACTGACCGCGCTTGCGCCGGGCGCCGGCCAGCCCCATCTTGCGCGAAGCGGCGCGCCCTCGCGGGCCGGCGGCAAGCCCATCGAACGTGAAACCCACCCTCGTCCTCGTCGGACGCCCCAACGTCGGCAAGTCGACTCTGTTCAACAGGCTGACGCGGTCGCGCGACGCGCTCGTCGCCGACGCGCCGGGGCTCACGCGCGACCGCCACTACGGCCACGGCCGCGTCGGCGACAAGCCCTACCTCGTCGTCGACACCGGCGGGCTCGAGCCGGTCGCGAAGGAAGGCATTCTCGAGCGCATGGCGCAGCAGACGCTCACCGCGATCGCGGAAGCCGACGCGATCGTGTTCCTCGTCGACGCCCGCGAGGGCCTCACGCCGCAGGACCGGCGCATCGCGGAAGCCCTGCGGCGGGCGCGCGCGCCCGTGTTCCTCGCCGTCAACAAGACCGAGGGCATGGACGCGCCGGTCGTCACCGCCGAGTTCCACGAGCTCGGCCTCGGCGCGCCGTACGCGATCTCCGCGTCGCACGGCGAGGGCGTCCGCGGGCTCGTCGAAGCGGTGCTCGCGGGATTCCCGGCCGTCGACGAAGAGCCACCCGCGCGAGCCGGCGTCCCGCACGTCGCCATCGTCGGCCGGCCCAATGCGGGCAAGTCGACGCTCGTCAACACGCTGCTCGGCGAGGACCGCGTCGTGGCGTTCGACGAGCCCGGCACCACGCGCGACGCGATCGAGGTCGAGTTCAGCCGCGGCGACCGGCGCTACGTCCTCGTCGACACCGCCGGCCTGCGGCGGAAGGGCCGCGTGTTCGAAGCGGTGGAGAAGTTCTCGGTCGTGAAGACGCTCCAGGCGATCGAGCGGGCGAACGTGGTGGTGCTCCTGCTCGACGCGCACGCGGGGGTCTCCGACCAGGACGCGCACATCGCCGGCTTCGTGGTGGAGCGCGGCCGCGCCATCGTGGTCGCGGTCAACAAATGGGACGGGCTCGATGGGCACGCGCGCGATCACGTCAAGCGGCAGGTGGCGCGCAAGCTCGGATTCCTCTCGTTCGCCCGCGTGCACTACGTATCCGCGCTCGCGGGCGAGGGCATCGCCGGGCTGCTGCGGTCGGTGGACGAGGCCTACCGCGCCGCCATGGCGAAGCTCCCGACTCCGCGCCTCACGCGCGTGCTGCTCGACGCGGTCGCCCGCCAGCCGCCGCCACGGGCCGGCTATTCGCGGCCCAAGCTCCGCTACGCCCACCAGGGCGGATCGAACCCGCCCGTGGTCGTGATCCACGGCACCGCGCTCGACAACGTGCCCGACGGTTACCGGCGCTACCTCGAGGGCACGTTCCGCGAGGCGTTCGGGCTCTTCGGCACGCCGCTCGCGGTGCGGTTCCGCACGGGACGGAACCCCTACGTGGAGGGCCGCGTCTAACCGGGCGGCCGGGCGCGGGATAGGCCGAACGGGCGGTGACATTCCCGCCGCAAATGAATTACAGTATCCGCTCAAAAACAACGTACTGGAGCCGACATGAGCAACAAAGGGCAGCTGCTACAAGACCCGTTCCTGAACACGCTGCGCAAGGAGCACATCCCCGTATCGATCTACCTCGTGAACGGGATCAAGCTCCAGGGCCAGATCGAGTCGTTCGACCAGTACGTCGTCCTGCTCAAGAACACCGTCACCCAGATGGTCTACAAGCACGCGATCTCGACCGTCGTGCCGTCGCGCCCCGTGCATCTCAACCTCGACCAGGGCGGCGAAAGCGCCTAGCTTCCCGCGGGGCGTGGACTCGTCCGGAACGTTCGACCGCCCCGCGGCAGCCGGTGCCGCGGTGCTCGTGGCCCTCGACCTGGGCGCGCCGGGGTACGCGGAGAGCCTCGCCGAGCTCGAGTTCCTGGCGCGCAGCGCCGGCCTCGAGGTGCGGGGGATCGTCCGCGGCAGGCGGGCGCGGCCCGATCCGGCGCTCTTCGCCGGGCGCGGCAAGGTGGAGGAGGTGAGGCTCGCCCTCGCCGAATCGGGCGCCGGGCTCGCGGTGTTCAACCACGAGCTCTCGCCCGCGCAGGAGCGCAACCTCGAGCGCGCGCTCGGCGTGCGCGTGGTGGACCGCACCGCGCTGATCCTCGACATCTTCGCGCAGCGCGCCAAGAGCCACGAGGGCAAGGTGCAGGTGGAGCTCGCGCAGCTCGAGCGGCTCGCGACGCGGCTCGTGCGGGGCTGGACGCACCTCGAGCGCCAGAAGGGCGGCATCGGGCTGCGCGGCCCGGGCGAGACCCAGCTCGAGACCGACCGGCGCCTCCTCGGCAAGCGGGTGAAGCTCCTGAAGGACCGGCTCGTGCGGCTCACGCGCCAGCGCGACGTGCAGCGGCGCGCCCGGGTCCGCGGGGACGTGATGGCGGTGTCGCTCGTGGGCTACACGAACGCCGGCAAGTCGACGCTCTTCAACGCGCTCACGCACGCCGGCACCTACGCCGCGAACCAGCTCTTCGCCACGCTCGACACCACGACGCGGCGGGTGTTCCTGCCGGGCGCCGGCGCGCTCACCGTCTCGGACACGGTCGGCTTCATCCGCGAGCTGCCACACACGCTGGTCGAGGCGTTCCGCGCCACGCTGGAGGAGACCGTGCACGCCGACCTGCTGCTGCACGTGGTCGACGCGTCCTCCAGCGTGCGCGACCAGCAGATCGCCGAGGTGAACAAGGTCCTCGCCGAGATCGGCGCCGACGCCATCCCGCAGGTTCTCGTGTGGAACAAGATCGACCTCGCCGGGCTCGCGCCGGGGCTTGAGCGCGACGACTGTGGTAACATTTTTCGCGTCCGTCTCAGTGCCAAGACGGGCGCCGGCCTCGATCTCCTGCGCGAGGCGCTCACCGAGGCCGCGGCCTCGCGGGCGAGCGCGGCGCCCCCCGACCCAGAACGAATCCACGGCGAGCCAGCCACGAGAGCGTATGTCACTTAACGACCCGCAGTGGGGCCGCCGGGGCGGCGGCGGGGGCGGCGGCAACCAGGGCCCGCCGGACCTCGACGAGCTGTGGCGCAACTTCAACCAGCGCCTCTCCGGGCTCTTCGGCCGCCGCGGCGGCCGCGGCGAGGGCGGCGGCGCTGCCCCGCCCAACCCGCGCCAGATCGGCGGCGGCGTCGGCCTGGTCGCGGTGCTGGTGCTCGTGGTGTGGCTCCTCTCGGGCTTCTACATCGTCGACGAGAGCCAGCGCGCGGTCGTGTTCACGTTCGGCCGCTACGCGAAGACGACCGGGCCGGGCCTCAACTGGCGCATGCCCTGGCCGATCCAGAGCGCCGAGATCGTGAACCTGACCCAGGTGCGAACCATCGAGGTCGGCTACCGCAACAACGTGAAGACCAAGGTCCTGCGCGAGTCGCTGATGCTGACCGACGACGAGAACATCGTCGACATCCAGTTCGCGGTGCAGTACTTCCTCAAGGATCCCGAGGACTACCTCTTCAACGACCGCAGCCCGGAGGAGGCGGTGCGCCAGGTCGCCGAAACCGCGTTCCGCGAGATCGTCGGCAAGAGCAAGATGGACTTCGTGCTCTACGAGGGCCGCGAGCAGATCGCCGCCCAGGCGCAGAAGCTGATGCAGGAGATCCTCGACCGCTACAAGACCGGGATCACGATCAGCGCCGTGACGATGCAGAACGCGCAGCCGCCCGAGCAGGTGCAGGCGGCGTTCGACGACGCCGTGAAGGCGAAGCAGGACCTCGAGCGGCAGAAGAACGAGGGCCAGGCGTACTTCAACGATGTCGTGCCGAAGGCGCGCGGCACCGCGGCACGCCTGACCGAGGAGGCGCAGGGGTACCGCCAGCGCGTGGTGGCCAACGCGGAGGGCGAGGCCGCGCGGTTCAGGCAGATCCAGCAGGAATACGCCAAGGCGCCCCAGGTGACGCGCGACCGCATGTACCTCGAGACCATGCAGCAGATCCTGGCGAACAGCAACAAGGTGATCGTCGACGCCAAGTCGGCGAACAACATGCTGTTCCTGCCGCTGGACAAGCTGATGCAGATGTCCGCGGGCAATGGCACGGGGGCCACGTCCGACGCCCAGGCGGCGGTCACACCGCGCGCGGCGCCCGAGGTCGCGCCGCCGCCCGCCGATGCCGGGGCGCGCTCGCGCGAGGCGCTCCGCGTGCGCGAACGGGAGGTTCGCTAGGATGACGAAACCGGAACTTGGCCGGGACCGGACGGCGCGCGGGGCCGTGGGCCCGCGCGGCGGGGCGCGATGACATGAGCCGCGGACTCGCCATCGGGCTCGGCATCGCGGCGGCGGTGGCGGTCGTCGCGATGCTCACCCTCTTCACCGTGGACCAGCGCGAGCAGGGGATCGTCTTCCAGCTCGGCGAGATCAAGCACGTCGTCAAGGAGCCCGGCCTGCACGCGAAGCTCCCGCTGGTGCAGAACGTGCGCACCTTCGACATGCGCATCCGCACGCTCGACACCCCCGACACCGAGCGCTTCATCACCTCCGAGAAGAAGAACGTGCTCGTCGATTCCTTCGTCAAGTGGCGCATCGGCGACGTCAAGCAGTACTACGTCAGCGTCGCCGGCGACGAGGCGCGGGCGCAGACCCGGCTGCAGCAGACGGTGAACGCCGCGCTGCGCGAGGAGTTCGGCAAGCGCACCGTGCAGGACGTCGTCTCGGGCGAGCGCGACCGGATCATGCAGGTCGTGCGCGACAAGGTCACCGACGACGCGAAGAAGATCGGCGTCGAGATCGTCGACGTGCGCCTGAAGCGCGTCGAGCTGCCCGCCGAGGTGAGCGAGTCGGTGTACCGGCGCATGGAGGCCGAGCGCCGCGCGGTGGCGAGCGAGCTGCGCTCCCAGGGCTTCTCGGAGGCCGAGAAGATCCGGGCGGAGGCCGACCGCGAGCGCGAGGTGATCATCGCCGAGGCCTACCGGGAGGCGCAGCGCGTCAAGGGCGAGGGCGACGCCCGGGCCGCGGCCGTGTACGCCAAGGCGTTCAACGAGAACCCCGAGTTCTACTCCTTCTACCGCAGCCTCGAGGCCTACCGCGCGAGCATGCGCGGCAAGGGCGACACCCTGGTCCTCGAGCCGAGCTCCGAGTTCTTCCGCTACTTCAAGAACCCGGGCGGCGGCGCGAAGAGCGGCCGGTGACCGGCGGCACCTTCGTCATGGCGCTCGGGCTGATGCTCGTCCTCGAGGGCGCGCTGCCGTTCGCGGCGCCCGCGCTCTGGCGCGAGGTCTTCCGCCGCGTGGTCGAATACAGCGACGGCCAGATCCGCTTCTTCGGCCTCGTGTCGATCGTCGCCGGCGTGGCGCTCGTCGTCCTCGCGCGCTAGCGGCGTGATGCGAGAGGCCGGAATGGCACCGACGCCCCCCCTGCGGCGAGGCGCTCCCGGCGCGACCGGCGCGTCCTGCGTCATCGGGTGCGGCGAGCCCGAAGCGGGCGTGCTCCCTCGCGCGCCGGCTCGCTAGGGCCCGCGCCGGCGCCATGCGCACCTGGCTCCTTCCCGAGTACGTCGAGGACATCCTGCCACCCGAGGCGGAGGCGATCGAGCGCCTGCGCCGGAGCCTGCTCGACCTCTTCGCGTCGTGGGGTTACGCGCTGGTGGTCCCGCCGCTGCTCGAGTACATCGACTCGCTCCTCACCGGCACCGGCCACGACCTCGACCTGCGCACCTTCAAGCTGATCGACCAGCTTTCCGGGCGGACCATGGGCCTGCGCGCGGACATGACGCCGCAGGTCGCGCGCATCGACGCGCACCTGCTCAACCGTGCCGGCGTGACGCGCCTCTGCTACTGCGGCACGGTGGTGCACACCCGGCCGCGCGGCCTCACCGCGACGCGCGAGCCACTGCAGATCGGCGCCGAGATCTACGGCCACGCCGGGATCGAGAGCGACCTCGAGATCCAGCGGCTCCTGCGCGCGGCGCTGGGGCAGTGCGGGGTGCCGGATCCGCGCTTCGATCTGGGCCACGTCGCCGTGTTCCGCGCGATCGCGCGCCGCGGCGGTGTCGACGCGGCGCTCGAGGAGGAGCTGCTCAGCGTGTTGCAGGCGAAGGACAAGCCCGGGCTGGCGGCGCTCGCCGCGGCGTTGCCGGAGGAGACCCGCAGGGCCCTGCTGCTGCTTCCCGACCTCTACGGCGGGCGCGAGGCGATCGTTCGCGCGCGGCAAGTGCTGCCTGCCTATCCCGAGATCGCCGCCGCGCTCGACGATCTCGACCGGCTCGCCGCCGACGCCGACGGCGCGGCGGGCATCGACCTCAGCGACCTGCGCGGCTACCACTACCACAGCGGAGTGGTGTTCGCCGCGTATGCCGAGGGGCTGGCGAGCGCGATCGCCCTCGGCGGCCGCTACGACGAGGTGGGCAAGGCGTTCGGGCGGGCGCGGCCGGCGACGGGCTTTTCGATGGACCTGCGGGAGCTCGCGCGCATCGTGCCGCGCGCGGCGCCCCGGGGCGCGATCCTCGCGCCCTTCGCGGAAGATCCGGCGCTCGCCGACGCGGTGGCGCGGCTGCGCGCGGCGGGCGAGGTGGTGGTCGTCGAGCTGCCCGGACACGAGGGCACGCGCGCGGAGCTCGGCTGCGACCGCAGGCTCGCGAAGCGCTCCGGGCGCTGGGAAGTCGAAGGGCTCTGAAGCCCGCGAGAGAGAAGGACATGGCCAAGAACGTCGTCGTGATCGGCACCCAGTGGGGTGACGAGGGCAAGGGCAAGATCGTCGACTGGCTCACCGAGCACGCGCAGGGGGTGGTGCGCTTCCAGGGCGGCCACAACGCCGGCCACACGCTCGTGATCGGCGGGCGCAAGACGGTGCTGCACCTCATCCCGTCGGGGATCCTGCGCCAGGGCGTCGAGTGCTACATCGGCAACGGCGTCGTGCTGTCGCCCGAGGCGCTCATCGAGGAGATGGACGAGCTCGAGCGCGCGGGCGTCGCGGTCGCCGCGCGCCTCCGAATCTCGGAGGCCTGCCCGCTCATCCTGCCCTACCATGCCGCGCTCGACATCGCACGCGAGCAGGCGCGCGGCGCCGGCAAGATCGGCACGACCGGCCGCGGGATCGGCCCCGCCTACGAGGACAAGGTCGCCCGGCGCGCGATCCGGCTGCAGGACCTGCTCGTGCCGGAGCGGTTCACCGCGAAGCTGCGCGAGGCCGCCGACTACCACAACTTCGTGCTCGCGAAATATCTCGGCGCGAAGCCGCTCGACGTGGACGAGGTGCGCGACGCCGCGCTCGCGCTCGCGCCGCGCCTCGCGCCGCTCGTCGCCGACGTGCCGCGCGCCCTCTACGAGGCGCATCGCGCCGGGCGCAACCTGCTCTTCGAGGGCGCGCAGGGCTCGCTGCTCGACGTCGACCACGGCACCTATCCCTTCGTCACTTCGAGCAACACCGTGGCGGGCGCCGCGGCCGCGGGCGCCGGTGTCGGGCCGCAGATGCTGCACTATGTGCTCGGCATCACCAAGGCCTACACCACGCGCGTCGGCTCCGGCCCGTTCCCCACGGAGCTCGAGGACGCGACCGGCGAGCAGCTGCGCGCGCGCGGCAACGAGTACGGCGCCACCACCGGGCGGCCGCGCCGCTGCGGCTGGTTCGACGCCGCGGCGCTCAAGCGCTCGATCCAGATCAACGGCGTGTCGGGGCTGTGCGTGACCAAGCTCGACGTGCTCGACGGGATGGACGAGCTGAAGGTCTGCGTCGCCTACGAGATCGACGGCGAGCGGAGCGACCTCCTGCCGGTCGGCGCCGAGGACACCGCCGCCTGCCGCCCCGTGTACGAGGATCTCCCCGGCTGGAAGGAGAGCACCGTCGGCGTGAAGCGCCTGGAAGACCTGCCGAAGCGGGCGCGCGCCTACCTCGACCGCATCGAGGCGATCTGCGGCGTGCCGATCGACATGATCTCCACCGGGCCCGACCGCGAGGAGACGATCGTGCGCCGGCATCCCTTCGCCTGAGGCGCGCCGCCGTGACGGACCTCGTCGTCGGCTGGGACGACTACCACCGCGCCATCGAGGACCTCGCGGCGAAGGTCGCGGCCTCCGGCTGGAAGTTCGACGGGATCGTCTGCATCGCGCGCGGGGGGCTGCGCGTCGGCGATGCGCTCGCGCGGATCTTCAAGGTGCCGCTCGCGATCATCGCCGCCTCGTCCTACACCGGCGAGGCCGGCACCGTCCGCGGCGCGATCACGGTCGCGGAGCACATGACCATGACGGCCCCCCGGCTCGGCGAACGCCTGCTGCTCGTCGACGACCTCGTCGACTCCGGCGTGACGCTCGATGTCGTCAAACGGCATCTCCTCGCCCGGCACCGCGAGGTGAAGGAAGTGCGCACGGCCGTGCTGTGGCACAAGGCGTGCTCGCAGGTCGTGCCCGACTTCGCGGTCGCCCGCCTCGCCGACAGCCCTTGGATCCGGCAGCCGTTCGAGCGGTACGACCTGATGCAGCCGGCCGACCTCGTCGGCCGCGCCGCGTAGCGAGGCGCGCTTGGCGGGAGAGACCGTTCAGCCCCGGGGAAGGGCTGGTGCCGAGAAGAGGACTCGAACCTCCACACCCTCGCGGGCGCTAGGACCTGAACCTAGTGCGTCTACCAATTCCGCCATCTCGGCATGGGGAGCCGCGATTTTAGCCGATGCCCCGAGGAGGGCGCAATGAAGCCCCGCCAGAGTGCCGCGAAGCGGCGCTGGCCGCACGATCCGGCCGGCGACCGCGAGGCCGCGCGCTACGCCTCGCCGCTGCCCTCGCGCGAGTACATCCTCGCGGTCCTCGAAGCCGAGGCGGTCCCGGTGGACGAGCGCCGGCTCGCGCAGCGCTTCGGCCTCGCGCCGGGGGAGATCGAGCCGTTCGCGCGGCGGCTCGCCGCGATGGAGCGCGACGGGCAGATCCTGCGTAACCGCAAGGGCGCGCTGCTCGTGCCCGAGCGCCTCGATGTCGTCGCGGGCAGAGTCTCCGCGCACCCGGACGGCTACGGCTTCGTGATCCCGGACGCGGGCGGGCCGGACTTCTACATTTCCGCCGCCGAGATGCGCGGCGTGCTGCACGGCGACCGCGTGCTGGTGCGGCGCATCGGCGTCGACCGGCGCGGCCGCCCGGAAGGCGCGATCGTCGAGGTCACCGAGCGCGCGCAGAAGCGCGTCGTCGGCAGGCTGCACCGGGAGCGCGGCATCTGGTTCGTCGCCGCGGCCGACCGGCGCATCAGCGAGGACATCCTCGTCGAGCCGGGCGGGCACAACCGGGCGAAGCCCGGCCAGGTGGTGACGGTCGAGCTCGTCGCGCAGCCGACGAAGCACAGCGCGCCGATCGGACGCGTGGTCGAGGTTCTGGGCGAGCACGACGACCCCGGCATGGAGATCGAGATCGCGCTGCGCAAGCACAGCCTGCCTTTCGAATTCTCCGCGGAGGCGCGGCGCGCCGCGGCGCGGCTGCCCGCGGAAGTGCGCGAGCGCGACGCCAAGGCTCGCACCGACCTGCGCGAGCTCGCGCTCGTCACCATAGACGGCGAGACCGCGAAGGACTTCGACGACGCCGTCTGGTGCGAGCGCGAGGGCCGGGGCTTCCGGCTGGTGGTCGCGATCGCCGACGTGAGCCACTACGTCAAGCACGGCGACGCGCTCGACCACGACGCGCGGGAGCGCGGGAATTCGGTCTACTTCCCGCGGCGCGTCATCCCGATGCTGCCCGAGAAGCTCTCCAACGGACTCTGCTCGCTCAACCCGGACGTGGACCGGCTGGCGATGGTGTGCGACATGGCGGTGGGGCCGAAGGGCGAGATCAGGGCCTACCGCTTCTATCCGGCGGTGATGTATTCCCATGCCCGCCTCACCTACGACGAGGTGGCCGCGGCGCTCTACGAGGAAAAGTCAGTCGCCGCGGCACGGCGCGCCGAGCTGCTGCCGCAGCTGAGGAACCTGGACGCGCTCTATCGCGTGCTGGTGAAGGCGCGCTGGGCGCGCGGCGCCATCGACTTCGAGACGGTCGAGACGCGGCTCGTCTTCGACACGCGCGGCAAGATCGAGCGCATCGTGCCGGTCGAGCGCAACGACGCCCACCGCCTGATCGAGGAGTGCATGCTCGCGGCGAACGTCTCGGCCTCCGACTTCCTGCAGGGCCGCGGCCACAAGGCGCTCTACCGCATCCACGAGGGGCCGAAGCCGGAGAAGCTCGTCGCCCTGCGCGAGTTCCTGAAGGGCTTCGGGCTGCACCTGGGGGGCGGCGACGAACCGCACGCGCGCGACTACGCGAAGCTCCTCGAGTCGCTCAAGGGCCGGCCCGACATGCAGCTCCTGCAGACGGTGCTGCTCCGGTCGCTGCAGCAGGCGGTCTACAGCCCGGACAACGTCGGCCACTTCGGGCTCGCCTACGAGCACTACACGCACTTCACCTCGCCGATCCGGCGCTATCCCGACCTCGTGATCCACCGCGCCATCAAGGCCGCGCTCGCCGGCGAGACCTACGACCCGGGCGGCTGGAGCGATCTCGGCCTGCACTGCTCGATGACCGAGCGGCGCGCGGACGAAGCCACGCGCGACGTCGAGGCCTGGCTGAAGTGCTACTACATGCAGGACCACGTCGGCGAGGTGTTCGCGGGCACGGTGAGCGCGGTCACGAGCTTCGGCATCTTCGTCGGGCTGGACGGCGTCTACGTCGAAGGCCTCGTGCACATCTCCGAGCTCGGCGCGGACTACTTCCAGTTCGACGGCACGCGCCACCTCATCCGCGGCGAGCGCACCGGCAAGACCTACCGGCTCGCCGACCGCGTGCGGGTGCGCATCGCGCGGGTCGACCTCGAGACGAGCCGCATCGACTTCGTGCTCGCGTGAAGGACGCCCGCGCCATCTTCGGGTTCCACGCGGTGCTCGCGCGCCTGCGGGCCGACCCCGCCTCGGTGATCGAAGTGTTCGTGGACGAGGCGCGCCACGACGCCCGGATGCGCGACGTCGTATCCGCGGCCGAGCGCGCGGGCGTGCCGCTGCACCGCGTCGCGGCGAAGCGCCTGGACGGCTTCTACGGCGGCGGCCGCCACCAGGGCGTGGTCGCGCGGGTCTCGGGCGCCGACGCCCGCGCGAGCCTCGACGACCTGCTCGACGGCCTCGCCGAGCTGCCGCTCCTGCTCATCCTCGACGGCGTGACCGATCCGCACAACCTCGGTGCGTGCCTGCGCGTCGCCGACGCCGCCGGCGTCCACGCCGTGATCGCCCCGAAGGACCGCTCCGCGGGCCTGTCGGCGACGGTGATGAAGGTCGCGTCCGGCGCCGCGGAGTCGGTGCCGTTCTTCCCGGTGACCAACCTCGCGCGCACGCTCGGCGAGCTGAAGGAGCGCGGCATCTGGATCGTCGGCACCGACGGCGCCGCGCCTGCGGACCTCTATTCGGCCGACCTCCCCGAGCCGGTGGCCTGGGTCATGGGCTCGGAGGGGGAGGGGATGCGCCGGCTCACCCGCGAGACCTGCGACCTCCTCGTGCGGATCCCGATGCACGGCCGGGTGGAGAGCCTGAACGTGTCGGTGGCCGCCGGCCTGTGCGTGTACGAGTCGCGCCGCCGCCGCGGCCTTGCCGGCCCGGGGGGCGGGTTGCGCCGCGGCGCTGAATCCCGGTAGAATTCAAAGCTTTCCCGCGCCCCGGTGCGGGGTTTTCGGCGGCGCGCTTGCACGGCGCGCGCCTCTTTCCTTGCCTCACCGATCGCCCATGTCGGGAGGCTCTCGACCCACAAGGAGAGTCCATGCGGCATTACGAAGTGGTTTTCATCGTCCACCCGGACCAGAGCGAGCAGGTCCCGGCGATGATCGAACGCTACCGCGGCATCGTCGGCGCGCGCGGCGGCAAGGTCCATCGCCTCGAGGACTGGGGCCGGCGCCAGCTCGCCTACCCGATCGAGAAGGTCCACAAGGCGCACTACGTGCTCATGAACATCGAGACCGACCAGGAGGCCCTGGACGAGCTCGAGCACGCCTTCAAGTTCAACGACGCGGTGCTGCGCCACCTGGTCGTGAAGATGAAGGGGCCGGTCACGGCGCCGTCGCCGATGATGAAGGAGGAGAAGGCGAAGTCCGTCCTCCCGTCGGGCGAAGGCGCGCCGCGCGGGGCCGAGGCGCAGGCGGCAGGCTGAAGGCCTTGCCCGGCACGAACCGGATCACGCTCTCGGGGAGGATCACCGGACTCGACGCGCTCCGCTACACGCCCGCCGGCGTCGCGCTCCTCGACTTCCGCATCGCGCACGAGTCGGAGCAGGCCGAGGCGGGCGGCAAGCGGCAGGTGCGGCTCGAGGTCGCCTGCCTCGCGGCCGAGCGGGAAGCGCGGCTCCTCGCGGCGGCGCCCCTCGGGGCCGAGGTCGAGATCGAGGGGTTCCTCGCACCGCGCGGGCGGTCGAGCCGGCAGCCGGTCCTCCACGTCATATCGTTCGCATTCGTCTGAAAGGAAAACATCATGGCTACGTTCGGCGGCAGGGGCAAGCCCAAGCCCGGCGCGAAGAAGGGACAGAAAGGCGGCCGCGGCGGCGCGCGCGGGCTCTTCAAGCGGCGCAAGTTCTGCCGGTTCACCGCGGAGAAGGTGACCTGGATCGACTACAAGGACCTCGATGTCCTGAAGGACTTCATCAGCGAGAACGGGAAGATCATCCCGGCCCGCATCACCGGCACGAAGGCGCGCTACCAGCGCCAGCTCTCGACCGCGATCGAGCGCGCGCGCTTCCTCGCGCTGCTGCCCTACACCGACCGCCACTGAGAGGGAGGCCGGCATGCAAGTCATCCTCATGGAACGCATCGTCAACCTCGGGGGCCTGGGCGACGTCGTCAAGGTGCGCGACGGCTACGCCCGCAACTTCCTGATCCCGCAGGGCAAGGCGAAGCGCGCGACGCCGGAGAACCTCGCCGAGTTCGAAAGACGCCGCGCCGATCTCGAGAAGGCGCAGGCCGACGCGCTCGCCGCGGCGCAGGCGCGCGGCGCGAAGCTCGACGGCACGACGGTGCAGCTCACGCGCAAGGCGGGCGTCGACGGGCGCCTCTTCGGCTCGGTGACGACCATCGACATTTGCGAGGCGCTCGCGGCGCAGGGCCACGAGGTCGAGCGGTCGATGATCCGCCTGCCGCAGGGGCCGCTCAAGACCGTCGGCGACTACCACATCGACGTCGCGCTGCACTCCGACGTCGTCGTGCACATCAACGTCTCCGTGCTCGGCGAGCAGTAAGCGCCGCCGCCGCGCGCAAGGGGGCGCCGCGGGCGCCCTCTTTCGCTTGCGGGGCCGGGTGTAGAATCGCCTCGCCCCGTCCGCACCCGCCATGGCGCAACCCCTCGTCCAGAACGCCGGCGACGCGCAGCTCGTCTCGCTGCGCGTGCCGCCGCACTCGATCGAAGCCGAGCAGTCGGTGCTCGGGGGGCTGCTCCTCGACAACAGCGCGTGGGAGCGGATCGCCGACATCGTCTCGGCGGAGGACTTCTACCGCGACGACCACCGCCGTATCTTCCGGCACATCGGCCGGCTCCTCGACGCGGCGAAGCCGGCGGACGTGGTGACCGTCGCCGAGGCGATCGACGGGAGCGAGGACAAGGACAAGGCGGGCGGCGTGGCCTACCTCGGCTCGCTCGCGCAGAACACCCCGTCGGC
The DNA here is from genome assembly GCA_026417035.1 of Burkholderiales bacterium. GTDB lineage: Bacteria > Pseudomonadota > Gammaproteobacteria > Burkholderiales > SG8-39 > JAOAEA01. Next base: position 42,101 of record JAOAEA010000016.1, on the reverse strand, counting down.
GCACAACATCAAGCGCTACGCCGAGATCGTCCGCGAGCGCGCCGTCATGCGCCGGCTGGTGGCGGTCGGCAACGAGATCGCCGACAGCGCCTTCGCGCCCGCCGGCAAGGACGTCGGCCAGCTCCTCGACGAGGCCGAGTCGAAGGTCTTCGAGATCGCCGAGGCGGGCGCGCGCGGCAAGCAGGGCTTCGTCGCGATCCAGCCGCTGCTCGCGCAGGTGATGGAGCGCATCGACACGCTCTACCACCGCGACAACCCCTCGGACGTCACCGGCGTCCCGACCGGCTTCACCGACCTCGACGGCATGACCTCGGGCCTGCAGGAGGGCGACCTCATCATCGTCGCCGGCCGGCCGAGCATGGGCAAGACCGCCTTCGCGCTGAACATCGCCGAGCACGTCGCGGTCGACAACCGGCTGCCGGTGGCCGTGTTCAGCATGGAGATGTCCGGGGCGCAGCTCGCCACGCGGCTCCTCGGGTCGATCGGACGGCTCGACCAGCACAAGCTGCGCACGGCGCGCCTCTCCGACGACGACTGGAACCGGCTCACCAACGCCGTCGAGAAGCTGCACGACGCGCCGATCCACATCGACGAGACCCCGGCGCTCAACGCGCTCGAGCTGCGCGCCCGCGCGCGCCGGCTGCACCGGCAGTACGGCAAGCTCGGGCTGATCGTGGTGGACTACCTGCAGCTCATGTCGGCCACCACGAGCGGCGAGAACCGCGCCACCGAGATCTCCGAGATCTCGCGCTCGATGAAGGCGCTCGCCAAGGAGCTGCACGTGCCGCTCGTGGCGCTCTCGCAGCTCAACCGCTCGCTCGAACAGCGGCCGAACAAGCGGCCGGTGATGTCGGACCTGCGCGAGTCGGGCGCCATCGAGCAGGACGCCGACCTCATCCTCTTCATCTACCGGGACGAGGTGTACAACCCGGACTCCGCCGACAAGGGCAAGGCGGAGATCATCATCGGCAAGCAGCGCAACGGCCCCATCGGGACGGTGAGCCTCACCTTCCTCGGCCAGCACACCCGCTTCGAGAACTACGCCTCGCCGTCGCGGTTCTAGCGTGCGGCATCCGCGCAGCGCCGCCGATCCGCGGCACCCGGGCTCGCCCGCGAACGGGGCCGGGCGTGGCGCGCCACCGCCCCGCGCCCCCGGAGCGGCCGGGCGCGGCGCGAAAAAAAGCCCGGCGGACCGACCGGGCTATCGAAGTCCCGCGCGCAATGCGCGGGGAGGAGGTGCGCAACGGGCGAGCTGTCCTCGGGCGTGTTCGAGTTGTTTTTACTTTCGAGTCAAAATATTGGACGTGCAAATTGATACGCCACTTCAGGTTCGGCGTCAATAGTTTCGCGACGCCCGGGTGGCGGGGCGTGGGTCCCGACCCTGGGGCGGCGCACCGGTGACTCGCTTAACCGGTTGATTGGATGGGTGAACCCGGCCCGACGCCGGAGGGCGTCCCGATCGTTGGGCGAGGCCTGCCGACGACCCGGCCCGGCCCGCCGGCCCCGGGGCGGGACGGCGGCGCGGGGTCCGGGGTGCGGCTAGAGCACGTCCGCCGCGTGGTCGGCGAGGCGCGAGCGCTCGCCGCGCTGCAGCGTCACGTGGCCCGAGTGCGCCCAGCCCTTCATGCGGTCCACCACATAGGTGAGGCCGGAGCTGCCCTCGGTGAGGTAGGGCGTGTCGATCTGCGCGATGTTGCCGAGGCACACCACCTTGGTGCCCGGGCCGGCGCGCGTGATCAGCGTCTTCATCTGCTTGGGCGTCAGGTTCTGCGCCTCGTCGATGATCAGGAACTTGTTGATGAAGGTGCGCCCGCGCATGAAGTTGAGCGACTTCACCTTGATGCGCGAGCGGATCAGGTCGCGCGTGGCGGCGCGCCCCCAGTCGCCCGCTTCCTCGTCGGTGGACTGCAGCACGTCGAGGTTGTCCTCGAGCGCGCCCATCCACGGCGTCATCTTCTCCTCCTCGGTGCCGGGCAGGAAGCCGATGTCCTCGCCGAGCGGCACGGTGACGCGGGTGATGATGATCTCGCTGTAGAGCTTCGTTTCGAGCGTCTGCGTGAGGCCCGCGGCGAGGGTCATCAGCGTCTTGCCGCTGCCCGCCTGGCCGAGCAGCGTCACGAAGTCGATTTCCGGGTTCATCAGCAGGTTGAGCGCGAAGTTCTGCTCGCGGTTGCGCGCGGTGATGCCCCAGACGTTGTGGCGGTGGTGGGCGTAATCGCGCACCGTCTCGAGCACGCAGGTGCGGCCCGCCTGCTCGCGCACGATCGCGTGCAGCGGCCGGTCGCCCTCCTGGTACACGAACTCGTTCACGAAGAGCTGCTGGCACAGCGGGCCCTTCACCCGGTAGTAGGTGCGGCCCTCCTTCTTCNAGGACTCCATGTCCTTGCCGTGCGTCTCCCAGAAGTCGGCGGGCAGCTCGCGCACGCCGGGGTAGAGGATGTCGGTGGCCTCCAGCACCTTGTCGTTGAAGTAGTCCTCCGCGTGCAGGCCGAGCGCATGCGCCTTGATGCGCATGTTGATGTCCTTCGACACCAGCACGACCTGGCGCTGCGGAAACTTCGCGGCGAGGTGGCTCACGACGCCGATGATCTGGTTGTCGGCCTTGCCCATCGGCAGCGACGCGGGCGCGGCGCCGTTGATCGCCTCGGTCTGCAGGAAGAGCCGCCCGGTGGCGGTGTCGGCGGGGTGGCGCTTCAGCGGGATCCCGGCGTGGATGCGGTCGAGCCCCTTCGAGACGATCTCGTCGATGTAGCGGCTCGCCTGGCGGGCGTTGCGCGCGACCTCGGTGACGCCCTTCTTGTTGTTGTCGAGCTCCTCGAGCGTCATCATCGGCAGGAACACGTCGTGCTCCTCGAACCGGAAGAGGCTCGTCGGGTCGTGCACCAGCACGTTCGTGTCGAGCACGAAGAGCTTGGCGGCGGTCTGGGAGGCCTTCGCGCGGGGGCGGCNGGCGGCCATCGGGGCGGGGTCGTGATGCGAGGGCTCTGGCGAGGGGATTCCGGGATCAGAGTGTCTTAACAAAATCGAGTACCTCCTGCACGTGTCCGGGGACCTTCACGCCGCGCCACTCGCGCGCGATCCTGCGGTTCGCGTCGAGCACGAAGGTCGAGCGCTCGATGCCGCGCACCTGGCGGCCGTACATGTTCTTCATCTTGATGACGCCGAACTGCGCGCAGACCTTCTCGTCCTCGTCCGAGAGCAGCTCGAACGGGAAGCCGAGCTTCTTCTTGAAGCCCTCGTGGCTCCTGAGGCTGTCGCGCGAGATGCCGTAGACCTCGGCGCCGGCCTTGACGAACTCGGCGTAGTGGTCCCGGAAGTCGATCCCCTCGGTGGTGCAGCCGGGGGTGTTGTCCTTCGGGTAGAAATAGAGGACGAGGGTCTTCGCCTTGGACTTGGAGAGCTGGAAGGTGCCGCCGCCGGTGGAAGGAAGGGTGAAATCCGCGACTTTCTGACTCGGCATGTTGCTTTCTTGTCCGGCCTCGATCGAGGCGACGGGCCCATTGTTCAGAAAATCGGCGACGAGCGCAAGCGCGCGCGTCCGGACCGCACCCGGCGGCCGCTGCTCACGCCAGGAAGGGCTGGCCCTGCACGGCGAGCGTGCCCGAGCGCCCGGGAACCTCGGCGACGGCGACGCTGCAGCGCGGGAGCCGCTCGGCGTCGAGCGACTCGACGAGCGTCGCCATCGGGACGAGCTCGTAGCCCATCGCCTTCCATCCCGCGAGCAGGCGCTCGAACACCGGTGCGAGCTTCATGCCCTCGAGCTCGGCGTGCAGGGTGAAGACGTGGCCCGTTTCCGGCGCGTCGGCGCTCGCCGCGAGCACGCGCTCGTGCACGTTGTCGGGCGTGGCGCCGTCGCGGCCGAGGAGCTCGTCGAGCGTGGGCAGCGTGGTCGGGATCTGCGGGCAGGCGAAGAGCTCGGCGTTGCGCACCGGGAAGAACGGCCCGCCGCCCCTTGTGTCCGAGGCATAGGCGAAGCCGAGGCGCTGTTCCAGGCGCCAGGCGTGGACGTTCATCTGCCAGCCCGCGGCGCCGTGCACGCGCGGCGGCGCGCCGAAGATCTCGGTGAAGCGCTCCACCGCGAGCCGCATCTGGCGCTCGGTCCACGCCGCGTCGGCGGAAGCGACGCCGTCCTGCCACTTCACGTGGTCCCAGCAGTGGATGCCGACCTCGAAGCCGGCGTCGCGCACGGCGCGCAGGAGGTCGGCGCAGCGCCGGCCGATGTCCGGGCCGGGGAGAACCGTGCCGTAGAGGAGCGTGGCGAGCCCGTAGTGCTCGAGCACCGAGGTGCGCCGCACCTTGCCGAAGAAACCGGGGCGGAACACGCGCCGGATGGCGCGCCCGGTGTGGTCCGGGCCCAGGCTGAAGAGGAACGTGGCGCCCGCGCCGTGCCGCTTCAGGGTCTCGACGAGGCGCGGCACGCCCTCGCGGGTGCCGCGCCAGGTGTCCACGTCCACCTTGAGCGCGAGCCTGCGTGGCCCGGCCGCCGGGCCCGCGCCCGTCGTCGCCGCCATTCGCGTCAGTCGTCCATCAGCCGCCGCGCGTCGGCGACGCGCCCGCGGTAGGCGTCGAAGATGCGCGCGAGCGCGTCCTTCATCCCGACGCGCGGCTTCCAGCCGAGGTCGGCCATGGTGTTGGCGATCTTCGGCACGCGGTTCTGCACGTCCTGATAGCCCTTGCCGTAGTAGCGCTCGGCGGTGGTGTCGACGAGCTTCACCTTGCGCGCGGTCGGCGCGTATTCCGGATACTTCATCGCGAGGTCGAGCATCATCTGCGCGAGCTGGCGGATCGAGTAGTTGTTCCTCGGGTTGCCGATGTTGTAGATCTGGCCGGAGGCGACCCCGCGCGGGTTCTCGAGGATGCGCATGAGCGCGTCGATGCCGTCGTCCACGTAGGTGAAGGCGCGCTTCTGCCGGCCGCCGTCCACGAGGTTGATCGGCTCGCCGCGCACGATGTGGCCGAGGAACTGGGTGATCACCCGCGAGCTGCCCTCCTTGGGCGTGTTGATCGAATCGAGGCCCGCGCCGATCCAGTTGAACGGCCGGAAGAGCGTGAAGTCGAGCCTGTGGTCCATGCCGTAGCCCCAGATCACGCGGTCCATGAGCTGCTTCGCGCAGGAGTAGATCCAGCGCGGCTTGTTGATCGGCCCGAGCACGAGCTCCGACGAGTCCGGGTCGAACTCGCGGTCGCGGCACATGCCGTACACCTCGGAGGTCGAGGGGAAGATGAGCCGCTTGCCGTGCTTGACGCACGAGCGGACGATCGGCAGGTTGGCCTCGAAGTCGAGCTCGAAGACGCGCAGCGGCTCCTTCACGTAAGTGGCGGGCGTGGCGATGGCGACGAGCGGCAGCACCGTGTCGCACTTGCGGATGTTGTACTCGATCCACTCCTTGTTGATGGTGATGTCGCCCTCGAAGAAGTGGAAGCGCTTCTCCGGCAGGAGGTCGGCGATGCGGTCGGTCGCCATGTCCATGCCGTACACCTCCCAGCCGGTGGTCGCGATGATGCGCTTGGAGAGGTGGTGGCCGATGAAGCCGTTGACGCCGAGGATCAGGATTCGTTTCATCTGTCGTGCGGGTGAGGGGTCAATCGGGCCGCGCGCTTCCGCCGGGGAAGCGCTCGAGGAAGGCGGCGGGCGTGAGCGGCTTCCCGGCGAGCTCGGCTTCCAGGACACGCAGGCGGCCTCCCCCGGCGCAGGCGAGCCACAGGGCGCCGCCCTCGGCGAAGAGCATCGGCGCCGCGGCCGCCGCGTCGCTCGCGCCGGTCCAGAAGGTCCGCAGGATCCTGAGCGGCTCGCCGGCGAGCGTCGCGAACGCGCCGGGGTAGGGCGGTGCGACGGCGCGCACGAGGTTGTGCACCGACCAGGCGTCGCGCGACCAGTCGATGCGGCCGTCCTGCGGACCTCGCGCGCCGAAGTAGCTGCCGCGCGCGAGGTCCTGCTCCCGCAGCGGGGCGGTGCCGGCGACGAGCCCCGGCAACGCCCGGTCGAGGACGATCTCCGCCGCCACCGTCACCTTGACGAACACGTCCTTGGCGGTGTCGTTCGGCAGGATCGGCACGGCCTGCTGGTCGACGATCCGGCCGGCGTCGGGCTTGGCGACCATTTCGTGCAGCGTCGCGCCGGTCTCCCGCTCGCCGTGCACCACCGCCCAGTTGACCGGCACGCGCCCGCGGTACTTCGGCAGGAGCGAGCCGTGCAGGTTGAACGCGCCGCGCCGGGCCTTCGCGAGCAGCGCGGGCGCGAGCATGCGGCGGTAGTAGAAGGAGAAGAGGAAGTCGGGTGCGAGCGCCGCGACGCGCTCGACGAACTCGGGAGCGTTGGGATCGTCGGGTGCGGCGACCGGGATGCCGTGCAAGGCCGCGAGCGCCGCGACGCTCGCGAACCAGATGTTCTCGCCGGGCGCGTCGGCGTGCGTCACCACGAGGGGCACTTCGAGCCGGTGCGCGAGCAGCACCGAAAGGCAGCGCACGCCCACGTCGTGATAGGCGAAGACGACCGCACGGCTCATGCCGCGTTGCGGGGCGCTTCGTCGCGCGCGAGCGTGGTGACGCTCGCCGGGGGCTGCCGTTCGAGCACCGCCTGGATGAGGTAGCGCGGCCGGCCACGCACTTCCTGGTAGATGCGGCCGACGTACTCGCCGAGGAGCCCGATGCCGAAGAGCGCCGCGCCGATCAGGAAGAAGGCGATGCCGAAGAGCGTGAAGAGGCCCTCGGCCTCCGGGCCGACCACGAGGCGCCGGATGGCGAGGAAGACGACGAAGCCGAGCGACAGGAGGGAGATCGCGATCCCGGCGAGCGAGAACATCTGCAGCGGCACCACCGAGAAGCCGGTGACGAGGTCGAAGTTGAGCCGGATGAGCTTGTAGAGCGAATACTTCGTCTCGCCCGCCGCGCGCTCCTCGTGCGCGACCTCGATCTCGGTGGGGTTGCGCGCGAAGCTGTAGGCGAGCGCCGGGATGTAGGTGTTGGTCTCGCGGCAGCTGTTGATGGTGTCCACGATCGACCGGCTGTAGGCGCGCAGCATGCAGCCCTGGTCGGTCATGCGGATGCGGGTGATCCGCTCGCGCACCCGGTTCATCGCGCGCGAGGCGAAGCGCCGCCAGGCGACGTCCTGGCGCTGGCGGCGGATCGAGCCGACGTAGTCGTAGCCCTCGTCCATCTTCGCGAGCAGCCGGCCGATCTCCTCGGGCGGGTTCTGCAGGTCCGCATCGAGCGTCACGACGCGCTCGCCGCGGCTGTGCGCGAAGCCCGCCATGATCGCGAGGTGCTGGCCGTAGTTGCCGTTGAACAGGATCACGCGGGTTACGTCGGGGCGGCGCTCGAACTGCTCCCCGAGGAGCGCCGCCGAGCGGTCCACGCTGCCGTCGTTCACGAAGATCACCTCGTAGGGCACGGCGAGCGCGTCGAGCGCCGGGTAGAGGCGCGCGAAGAGCGCCGCGAGACCGGCCTCCTCGTTGTAGACCGGGATCACCACCGACACCTGCGGCCTGGCCGTCATGCGAGCCCCCCCTCGATCACCTTCGCCACCGCGGCGCACACCCGGTCCACGTCGTGAGCCTCCATGGCCGGGAAGAGGGGCAGGGTCACGATGCTCGCCCCGATCGCCTCCGCGTGCGGGAAGTCCCCCGCGCGCCAGCCCATAACGCGGTAGAGGCTGAAGAGGTGCACAGCCGGATAGTGGACCCCGACGCCGATGCCCTCGGCCCGCATCCGGGCGATGAACTCGCCCCGCCCGAAGGCCAGGCGCTCGAGCGGCAGGGTGACCTGGAACATGTGCCAGTTCGACTGCGCGAAGTCGGGCACCGGCAGGCCGCAGCCGAGATCCGGGTCGAAGCGCTCGAAATAGCGGCGGGCGAGCGCGCGGCGCTTCTCGGTGAACTCGGCAAGGCGCGCGAGCTGGCCGAGTCCGATGCGCGCGGCGACGTCGGTCAGGTTGAACTTGTAGCCGAGGACGTCGACGTCCATCCCGTCCTCGCCGCTGCGGGTGACCCCCTGCAGCCGGAGCTTCTCGGCCATGCGCGCCTGGGTCTCGTCGGCGAGCACCAGGGCCCCGCCCTCCGCCGTGGTCACGTTCTTGTTCGCGTGGAAGCTAAAGGCGACGAGGTCGCCCGCCGCGCCGATCGGCCGCCCGCGCCAGTTCGCGCCGAACGACTGCGCGGCGTCCTCGATCACCCGCAGGTCGTGGCGCTCGGCGATGGCGTAGAGCCGGTCGCGGTCGACCGGCAGGCCGGCGAGATCGACGGGGATGATCGCGGTCGTGCTCGGCGTGATCGCGGCCTCGAGCTGCGCGAGGTCGAGGTTGCGCGTCGCCGGATCGACGTCGACGAACACCGGCCGCGCGCCGACGGCGAGCACCACGTTCGCGGTCGCGACCCAAGTGAGCGGCGAGGTGATCACCTCGTCGTCGGGGCCGACGCCGGCGATCCGCAGCCCGAGCTCGAGCGCCGCCGTGCCCGAGTTGAGCACGCGCACCGGCCGGCCGCCGCAGTGCCCGGAGAGCGCTGCCTCGAACGCGCGCACCTGCGGGCCCGAGGTGATCCAGCCCGAGCGCAGCACCTCGGCGACGCCGGCGATCGTCTCCTCGTCGATCGTCGGGCGGGTGAAGGGGAGGAACGCCCCGGCCATCAGCTGCGCGCGACGATGAAGACGCCGAGGACGATGATGCCGATGCCGGCGAGCCGCATCGGCGTCACCGCCTCGCCGAAGAGCCACCAGGCGGCGATCGCGTTCACGACGTAGCCGATCGAGAGCATCGGGTAGGCGACGCTCACCTCCACGCGCGATAGCGCCATGATCCACACGACGACGCTCACGACGTAGCACGCGATGCCGGCGACGATGCCCGGCTGCGTGGCGAGCTTGAGGCCGACCGGGAGCGCGTTGGCGGCGGTGAACTCGAACCGGCCCACGGCGTTGGTGCCGGCCTTGAGCAGGAGCTGCGCCGCGGCGTTGAGGAGGACGCCGACCAGGACGAGGGCGAAGGCCGTGGGCGTCATGGCGCCCCGCCTCAGGGAAGGAGCAGGGCCGCAGCCACGCGCCGCCCCTCCGCCGTGAGGATGTTGTACGTGCGGGCCGCGGCGTGCGCGTCCATCGCCTCGAATCCGATGCGCGCGTCGGTGAGCGGACGGATCACCTCCGGCCGCGGGAAGCGCAGCCGGGCACCAGTCCCGAGCAGGAGGATCTCGATCCCGAGCGTGACGAGCGGCGCGAGGTGCGCCGCCTCGAGCGCGTCGAGGCTCGCCGGCGCCCAGTCGGCGATCACGCGGTCGGGGAGCACGACGATGCTGCGCTCGTGGCGCACCCCGTTCACCGCGACGTAGCCCTCGCCGTAGCCGGAGAAGAGGTTCGCGCCGGCGGCGCGCGCGAGGTGGAGCTTCATGCGCGGGTCGCGGCGCGACGGGCGAGGCGGGCCTTCCGCGGACCCCGGCGGGCACGCGGCTTCCAGGGCCCGACCGAGGCGAATTTCATAATTGCGGTGAGGGCTTAGCTTCGTTAGGATTATACCTTTTTACAGCGCCGGCGAGCCCGCTGGCCGGCGCCACGAAGAGGCCACGCCCCCGCCATGAAGGACTTCCCCCGCATCAAGCGCCTGCCGCCCTACGTGTTCAACATCACGGCGGAGCTCAAGATGGCGGCGCGCCGCCGCGGCGAGGACATCATCGACCTCTCGATGGGCAACCCCGACGGCGCGACGCCGCGCCACATCGTCGACAAGCTCGTGGAATCGGTGCAGCGCCCCGACACCCACGGCTACTCGGTGTCGAAGGGCATTCCGCGCCTGCGGCGCGCGATCTGCAACTGGTACGCGCGGCGCTACGGCGTCGAGCTCGACCCGGACGCCGAGGCAATCGTGACCATCGGCTCGAAGGAGGGGATCGCGCACCTCGCGCTCGCCACGCTCGAGCGCGGCGACATCGTGCTCGTCCCGAACCCGAGCTATCCGATCCACATCTACGGGCCGGTGATCGCCGGCGCGGACATCCGGCACGTGCGCAACACCCCGGACGTGAACTTCTTCGACGAGCTGGAGCGCGCGATCAAGGAGTCGTTCCCGCGGCCGAAGATGCTCATCATCAACTTCCCCGGCAACCCGAGCACGCAGTGCGTCGAGCTCGGCTTCTTCGAGCGCATCGTGGCGCTCGCCAAGGAGCACGACATTCTGGTCGTCCACGACCTCGCCTACGCCGACATCGTGTTCGACGGCTACAAGGCGCCGTCGATCATGCAGGTGCCGGGCGCGCGCGACGTCGCGGTCGAGTTCTTCACCATGTCGAAGAGCTACAACATGGCCGGCTGGCGCATCGGCTTCATGGTCGGCAACGCCGACCTCGTCGCGGCGCTCGCGCGCATCAAGAGCTACCACGACTACGGCACCTTCACCCCGGTGCAGGTGGCCTCGATCGTGGCGCTCGAGGGCCCGCAGGACTGCGTCGAGGAGATCCGCACGAGCTACCAGAAGCGCCGCGACGTGATGGTGAAGGGGCTGCGCGAGGCGGGCTGGATGGTCGACAACCCGAAGGCGTCGATGTACATCTGGGCCGAGATCCCGGCGGCCTACCGCGCGATGGGCTCGCTCGAGTTCGCGAAGAAGCTGCTCGCGGACGCGAAGGTCGCCGCCTCCCCGGGCGTCGGCTTCGGCGAGTACGGCGACACGCACGTGCGCTTCGCCCTCATCGAGAACGAGAACCGCATCCGGCAGGCGGTGCGCGGCATCAAGGAGATGTTCCGCAAGGACGGCCTGCTCGCGGCGCCGCGCGCCGCCTGATCCCCGCCGCGGCGCGGCGGCCCGTGCCGCGGCGCCCGCGCGAACCCATCCCCGGAAGACAAGCATGACGATGAGACCCATCAATGTCGGCCTGCTCGGCATCGGCACCGTCGGCGGCGGCACCTGGACGGTGCTCAACCGCAACCGCGAGGAGATCCAGCGCCGCGCCGGCCGCGAGATCCGCATCGCCATGGTCGCGGACCAGGACGTCGCGAAGGCCGAGCGCATTACCGGCGGCGCGGCGACGGTGGTCGCCGACGCGCGCGAAGTCGTCGGCCACCCCGACATCGACATCGTCGTCGAGCTGATCGGCGGCTACGGCATCGCGAAGGAGTTGGTGCTCGCGGCGATCGCCAGCGGCAAGCACGTGGTCACCGCCAACAAGGCGCTGCTCGCGCTGCACGGCAACGAGATCTTCGCGGCGGCGCGCGACCGCGACGTCATGGTGGCGTTCGAGGCGGCCGTCGGCGGCGGCATCCCGATCATCAAGGCGGTGCGCGAGGGGCTCACCGCGAACCGCATCGAGTGGATCGCCGGCATCATCAACGGCACGTCGAACTTCATCCTCTCGGAGATGCGCGCGAAGGGGCTCGCCTTCGCCACGGTGCTGAAGGAGGCGCAGGCGCGCGGCTACGCCGAGGCCGACCCGACCTTCGACATCGAGGGCATCGACGCGGCGCACAAGCTCACCATCCTCTCGGCGCTCGCCTTCGGCATCCCGATGCAGTTCGAGAAGGCCTACACCGAGGGCATCGCGAAGCTCACCCAGGAGGACATCCGCTACGCCGAGCAGCTCGGCTACCGCATCAAGCTCCTCGGGATCACGAAGCGCACGCCCGCGGGCATCGAGCTGCGCGTGCACCCGACGCTGATCCCGATGCGGCGCCTGATCGCCAACGTCGAGGGCGTCATGAACGCGATCCTGGTGAAGGGCGACGCCGTCGGCGCGACGATGTACTACGGCGCCGGCGCCGGGGCCGAGCCGACGGCGAGCGCCGTGGTGGCCGACCTCGTGGACGTCACGCGGCTCCTGACCGCCGACCCGGAGCACCGCGTGCCGCACCTCGCGTTCCAGCCGGACCGGCTCGCGGCGACGCCGGTGCTGCCGATGGGCGAGGTGGTGACCTCCTGTTACCTGCGCATGCGCGTGCTCGACCGGCCCGGCGTGCTCGCCGACATCACGCGCGTGCTCGCCGACCGCTCGATCTCGATCGAGGCCATGATCCAGCGCGAGCCCTCGGAGGGCGAGGAGCAGGTGGACCTCATCATGCTCACCCACGAGGCGCGCGAGAAGGACGTCGACGCGGCGATCGCCGCGATCGAGAAGTTGCCGGTGGTGACCGCGAAGGTCACGCGCATCCGGATGGAGTCCCTCGACTGACCGGCGCACGGGCGCGCTGCCGCGCCCGTGCCCGCGGCGGCTACGCGACGATGAACTACATTTCCACCCGGGGCGGCGCGGCGCCGCAGCGCTTCACGGAGATCCTGCTCGAGGGGCTCGCGCCCGACGGCGGCCTGTTCCTGCCCGAGCGCCATCCGCGGTTCGACGCGGCCGGGCTCGCGCGGCTGCGCCCGATGGGCTACCGCGACCTCGCCTTCGCGGTGCTCTCGCGCTTCATCGACGACATCCCGGCCGCCGACCTGCGCGCGCTCGTGGACCGCACGTACACGCGCGCGGCGTTCCGCACCGACGAGATCGCGCCGGTGAAGACGCTCGTGCCCGGCCGGCACGTCATTGCGCTTTTGAACGTCCCGACGCTCGCCTTCAAGCACAGGCGATGCAGCTCCTCGGGAACCTCTTCGAGTACGCGCTCGCGAGGCGCGGCGAGGAGCTCAACATCCTCGGGGCGACCTCGGGCGACACCGGATCCTCGGCCGAGTACGCGATGCGCGGCAAGCGCGGCGTGCGGGTCTTCATGCTCTCGCCGCACGGCCGCATGAGCGCGTTCCAGCGCGCGCAGATGTATTCGCTCGCCGACCCGAACATCTTCAACATCGCGATCCGCGGCGTGTTCGACGACTGCCAGGACATCGTGAAGGCGGTCTCGGCCGACCACGCCTTCAAGGCGCGGCACCGCATCGGCACGGTGAACTCGATCAACTGGGCGCGGGTGGCGGCGCAGGTCGTCTACTACTTCAAGGGCTACTTCGCGGTGACGCGCGCGGACACGGAGACGGTGTCGTTCGCCGTGCCCTCGGGCAACTTCGGCAACATCTACGCCGGGCACGTCGCGCGCGAGATGGGGCTGCCCATCCGCCGGCTGATCCTGGCGACCAACGAGAACGACGTGCTCGACGAGTTCTTCCGCACCGGGCGCTACCGCGTGCGGCGCGCGGCGGAGGTGGTCCCCACGTCGAGCCCGTCGATGGACATCTCGAAGGCGTCGAACTTCGAGCGCTACGTGTACGACCTCGTGGGCCGCGATCCCGCCGTGGTGCGCGGCCTGTGGGCCGAGCTCGACGCGCGCGGCGTGTTCGACCTCGCGGCGACCCCGTACTTCGCGAACGTGCCGCAGACGGGATTCGTCTCCGGGACGAGCACGCACGCCGACCGCCTGGCGACCATCCGCCGCATCTACCGCGACCACGGCGTGATGATCGACCCGCACACGGCCGACGGGGTGAAGGTCGGGCTCGAGCACCGCGAGCCGGACATCCCGCTCGTCTGCCTCGAGACCGCGTTGCCCGCCAAGTTCGCGGAGACGATCCGCGAGGCGCTCGGACGCGATCCCGAGCGGCCGCCCGGCTGCGAGAACCTCGAATCGCTCCCGCAGCGCTGCGAGGTCATGGACGCCGACGTCGAAGCGGTGAAACGCTACATCGCGGCGCGCACGGGGCGCTAGTGGCCGCCGCGCCCGGGCGCGACCCCTCGCGCGACCGGCTCGCCGGCTATGCGGCCGCCGCGGCGATCGTCCTCATCTGGTCGGGCTTCATCGTCGTCTCGCGGGCGGGCGCCCGGGGCAGCCTCGGCCCGTTCGACCTCGTCGCGCTGCGCGTCGCGGTGTCGGCGGCGATCCTGCTGCCGGTGTATCTGTCGCGGCGCCTGTGGCGTGCGCCGCCCGGCGAGGCGCTCTGGCTCACCCTGACAGCGGGCATCGGCTACGGCGTCCTCGCCTACTCGGGGTTCGTGTCCGCGCCCGCCGCGCACGGGGCGGTGCTGCTGCCGGGCGCGCTGCCGTTCTCGACCGCGCTCCTCGCGGTCGTCCTGCTCGGCGAGCGCGTGACGCGCGCGCGGGCCTTCGCGCTCGCGCTCATCGCCGCGGGCATCGCCGCCGTCGGCTGGCACGGCTTCGCGGGCGACGCGCAGGGCGCGTGGCGTGGCGACCTGCTGTTCCTCTGCGCCTCGACCGCTTGGGCCCTCTACACGGTGCTCGTGCGGAAGTGGCGCTGGCGTGCGATCGACGCCACGGCCACCATCGCGGTCCTCGCCGCCGCGGCGTTCCTGCCGATCTACGCGCTCGCGCTGCCCTCGCGGATCGCGGACGCGCCGCTTGCCGAGGTGCTGTTCCAGGGCTTCTACCAGGGCGTGCTCGCCGTCGTCGTCGCCGGGATCGCCTACACCCGCGCGGTGGAGACGCTCGGGCCGCTGGCGACGACGAGCATCACCGCGATCGTGCCGGCGACCGCAGCCCTCGCGGCCTGGCCGATCCTCGGCGAGCCACTCTCGGCGCTCGCGCTCGGCGGCGTGGCCCTGGTGAGCCTCGGCATGCTCGCGGGCGTGCGCGCGAGCCGCACGCCGGCTATTCCCGCGGCACGCCATGCGGCTCGCCGCGGATCCTGAAGAGGTCCGGCGAGGCCGGATCGACATCGACGCGCACCCAGCCGTTCCACGGCGCGCCGAAGACCTCCACGCGCGTCACGTTCGCGAGCGTCCGGCCGGATTGCGGATCGTCGAGCGGGCGGTCGATGCGGAAGCGGTGCGTGTCGCCATGGACGACGAGCACCGGCCCCGCGAACGACCGGGCGTGCGCCGCGAGCTCGCGGCGGAGCGCCTCGTAGCCGTCGGGCCACCCGCGCGGCACCGACTTTCCGCCGAGGCCGGGATTCGCGTGCAGGAACACCACGACGCCGCGCAAGCCCTCGCGCGCGGCGGCGGCGAAGCTCTCCGCGAGCCAGGCGTTCACGGCGTCACTGCGCGCGCGGTACTCGGCCTCGCCGCGGGGCGGCGGCCGCCGGTTGTTGTTCGTGCCCGGGACGTTCACGCCGACGAAGAGCACGTCACCGCGCCGCCAGCGGACGTGCTCGCGGTAATCGGCGAAGCGCGGGTCGGCCGACTGGCGATCGAGCGTGATCGGCCGCGGCCCGAGGCTCGTTTCGCCGCCGTGGAACAGCGTGCGGAACTTCGCGAGCCGCTCGAGCGGATCGTAGGCGCCGGCCACCGGGGCGTCGCAGTCGAGCCAGTCGTTGTCCCCCGGGAGGACGACGAGGGGCACCGCGAGGCCCTCGAGCAGCGCCCGCCGGTCGGCGAGCACGGCGTCGGTGCAGGGCGTCCGGCTCGACTTCAGGTCGCCGACGTGGACGACGAACGCGAGGCCGGCCGCATTCATCTCCCCGATCATCGACGCGACCACCAGCGATTCGCCGGGGAGATAGGGCGTGTCGCCGAAGGCCCCGAAGGCGAAGCGCGGCGGCCCCTCGGCGAGCGCGGGCAGCGCCGCGGCGAGCGCCGCCGCGGCGAGCGCGATCCGTCTCACAGCTTCTTCAGCCGGTAGACGAGCTCGAGCGCCTCGCGCGGCGTGAGCGCGTCGGGGTCGACGTCGTCGATGAGGTCGAGCGCCGGGTGGCGCGGCGCCTCCGGCGGGGGCGGCGCGACGAAGAGGTCGGGCTGCCCCTCGCGGGCGACGCTCGCCTGCTCGAGCTCCGCGAGCTTGCGCTTGGCCGCGCGCACGACCGACTGCGGCACGCCCGCGAGCGCGGCGACCGCAAGGCCGTAGCTCTGGCTCGCGGGTCCTTCCTCGACGGCGTGCAGGAACACGACCGTGTCCTTGTGCTCGACGGCGTCGAGGTGGACGTTGGCCACCTCGCGGTATTCCTGCGCGAGGCGCGTGAGCTCGAAGTAGTGCGTGGCGAAGAGCGTGTGCGACCGGTTGCGCTCGACGAGATGGCGGGCGATCGCCCAGGCGAGCGCGAGGCCGTCGAACGTGGAGGTGCCGCGTCCCACCTCGTCCATGAGCACGAGGCTCCGCTCGGTCGCGTTGTGCAGGATGTTGGCGCTCTCGGTCATCTCGACCATGAAGGTCGAGCGCCCGCTGGCGAGGTCGTCGGCCGCGCCGATGCGCGTGAAGATCTGGTCGAGGGGCCCGAAGCGCGCGCGCCGGGCCGGCACGAAGCTGCCGGCGTGCGCGAGGATCGCGATCAGGGCAACCTGCCGCATGTAGGTGGACTTGCCACCCATGTTGGGACCGGTGACGAGCAGCAGCCGCCGCGCCGGGCCGAGCCGCGCGTCGTTGGCGATGAAATCCTCGACCTGCGTCTCCACGACCGGGTGGCGGCCGGCCTCGATCTCGATGCCGGGCTCGCCCTGGAGCTCGGGCCGCGCCCACCCGGCCTCGCCGGCGAGCGCCGCGAAGCCGGCCAGCACGTCGAGCTCGGCGACGGCGCGCGCGACCTGCTGCAGGCCGGCGACGTGCGGCGCGAGCGCGGCGAGCACGCCGTCGTAGAGCGATTTCTCGAGCGCCAGCGCACGCTCCTGCGCCGAGAGCGCCTTGTCCTCGAAGGCCTTCAGCTCCGGGGTGATGTAGCGCTCGGCGCCCTTCAGCGTCTGCCGCCGCCGGTAGTCCGCCGGCACCTTGCCGGCGTGCGCGTTGGTCACCTCGAGGTAATAGCCGTGGACGTTGTTGTAGCCGACCTTCAGGTTGGGGATCCCGGTGCGCTCGCGCTCGCGGGCCTCGAGCGCGACGAGGAACTCGCCGGCGTTCGCCGCGAGCGCGCGCAGCTCGTCGAGCTCGGCGCTGTAACCGTCGGCGATCACGCCGCCTTCGCGCACCAGCGCCGCCGGCTCGGGCGCGATGGCGCGGCACAGGAGGTCGAGCGCGTCGGGCGGCGGCGCGAGCCGGGCCACCGTCTCGGCGAGGAGCGCCGAGCGCGCGTCGCCGACCGCCCGGGCGACCGAGGGCAGCGCGGCGAGGCTCTCGCGCAGGCCGGCGAGCTCGCGGGGCCGGGCGCTCGCGAGCGCGATCCGCGCGGAGATCCGCTCGATGTCCGCGAGTGGCCGGAGCCGGGCGCGCACCGCGGCGGCGCGCGATGCCCCGGCGTCACCCATGAGCTCGGCGACGGCGTCGTAGCGGGCCGAGAGCAGGGCATGGTCGCGGGTCGGGTGGTGCAGCCGGTGGCGCAGCAGCCGGCTCCCCATCGACGTGGCGCAGTCGTCCACGCGGCTCGCGAGCGTGGGCGCCGCCTGGCCGCGCAGCGTCTCGGTGAGCTCGAGGTTGCGCCGCGTCGCCGGATCCATGCGCACGTAGGCGTCGCCGCGTTCGGCCGTGACCGCGGCGACGTGCGGCAACGCGCGCCCTTGGGTGCGCTGGGCGTAACCGAGCAGGGCGCCCGCGGCCGAGATCGCCAGGCCGAGGTCGTCGATGCCGAAGCCCGCGAGGTCGCGCGTGCCGAACTGCTTGGCGAGGGCGGCGCGCGCGGCGTCCCGCTCGAAGTGCCAGGCCGGTAGCCGCGTGAGCGCCACCCCTTCGGGTGCGGCGATGTCGAGGTCCTGGGGCGCGAGGATCTCGGCGGGCCGGATGCGTTGCAGCTCGGCGGCGAGCGCCGCTACCGGGGTCTCGAGGACGCGGAACGCGCCGCTCGCGAGCGTCAGCCAGGCGATGCCCGCCTCGCGCTTCTCGACCACGACGGCGGCGAGGACGTTCTCCGACTTCTCGTCGAGCAGCGCGGCGTCGGTGAGCGTGCCGGGCGTGACGATGCGGGTCACGGCGCGCTCCACCGGGCCCTTCGCGGTGGCGACGTCGCCGACCTGCTCGCAGATCGCCACCGACTCGCCGAGCTTCACGAGCTTCGCGAGGTACTGCTCGACGGAGTGCCACGGCACGCCGGCCATCTTGATCGGGCTGCCGGCGGAGGCGCCGCGCGTGGTGAGCGTGATGTCGAGGAGCCGCGCGGCCTTCTCCGCGTCCTCGTAGAAGAGCTCGTAGAAGTCCCCCATACGGTAGAAGAGCAGCATGTCGGGGTGCTGCGCCTTGAGGCGCAGGTACTGCTGCATCATCGGGGTGTGGTGCGAGAGGTCCATCGGCGCGCGCGAGCGAGCCGGCAAGTCTACCGGAGCGCGAGCGCCGGCGGCCCTGGCCGCGGCCGGGGATCCGGATTAGAGTGCCCCGCGCACCCGCCGGAGCCGAGGAGGACCGCCATGAACGCCAAGCACGATCTGCGCATTACGCCGCTGCGCGACTCGGTCTCGCCCGAGGAGTGGGCGGTGCGGGTCGATCTCGCCGCCTGCTACCGGCTCGTCGCCGCGTTCGGCTGGTCGGACCTCGTCTTCACGCACATCACGGCGCGCGTGCCGGGCGCGGAGGGCGAGTTCCTCATCAATCCCTACGGCATGCTCTTCGATGAGATCACCGCGTCGAGCCTGGTGAAGATCGATCCCGCCGGCAACAAGCTCGACGACTCGCCGTTCCCGGTGAACCCGGCGGGCTTCACCATCCACAGCGCCATCCATGCGGCGCGCCACGACGCGCAGTGCGTGCTGCACACCCACAGCCTGAACGGCGTCGCGGTGTCGGCCCAGAAGGAAGGCGTGCTGCCGATCTCGCAGCAGTCGATCTTCGTCCTCGCGAGCCTCGCCTACCACGACTACGAGGGCGTCGCGCTCCGCGACGACGAGAAGCCCCGGCTCGTGCGCGACCTCGGCGACCGGACGCACCTGATGCTGCGCAACCACGGCCTGCTCACGGTCGGGCCGACGATCCCCGATGCCTTCCTCGCCATGTACGTCTTCGAAGCCGCCTGCGCGATCCAGGTGCGCGCGCAGGCCGGCGGCGAGCTCGTGCCGATCGACCCGCGGATCATCGGCGGCGCGAAGGAGCAGGCGAAGACGGTGACGAAGGGCCTGGGTGGTGCGCTCGCGTGGCCGGGGCTGCTGCGCAAGCTCGACCGCCTCGATCCCTCCTACCGGACCTGACCGGCGACGCGGCTCGCCGCGGTCCGGCGCGCAGCGCGGCCGAGCAGCGAACGCTTTTCCGTCCGCCGCGCCCTTCGCGTCTTGCGCGTTGGCGCCTTCCCCTAGTGCCGCGTCCGCTCGGCCTGGACGACGGCGAGGAGCTGCGCGAACACCTTCGGGCAGCCGGCGACCACCTCCCCGGTATCGAGGTACTTCGCCTCGCCGTCGAAGTCGGCGACGAGCCCGCCCGCCTCGAGGATGAGCAGCGCCCCGGCAGCCATGTCCCAGGGGGAGAGTCCGATCTCCCAGAACCCGTCGAGCCGGCCGGCCGCGACGTAGGCGAGGTCGAGGGACGCGGCGCCGGGGCGGCGCACGCCGACGGTCTTCTGCGTGACCTGCCGGAACATGCGGATGTATTCCTCGAGCCGCGCGAGGTCGCGGAACGGGAAGCCGGTGCCGATGAGCGCGTCGTCGAGGTGCGCGCGGCGTGAGACGCGGATGCGCCGCTCGTTGAGGAACGCGCCGCGGCCCTTCGACGCGGTGAAGAGCTCGTTGCGGTTCGGGTCGAAGACCACCGCCTGCGCGGGCACGCCCTTGTGGAGCAGGCCGATCGACACGGCGTACTGCGGGAAGCCGTGGATGAAGTTGGTCGTGCCGTCGAGCGGGTCGATGACCCAGGTGTATTCCGAGTCGCCCGAGGCGCCCGACTCCTCTGCTAAGATCGCGTGCGCCGGGTACGCCGTTTTCAGCGTGCCGATGATGGCCTCCTCCGCGGCCTTGTCCACCTCGGTCACGAAATCCTTCTGCCGCTTCGTCGTCACCGCCACGCTCTCGAGGTCGCGCGAGGCGCGGCTGATGATCGCGCCGGCCTTGCGCGCGGCCTTCACCGCGGTGTGGAGCATCGGGTGCAGGGTCTGATACATGGGGAGGGAGCGGGGGTGCCGCGTGCGGAAGGCGCGATTCTAACCGCAAGGGCACGATGACCGGCGGCGCGGCGCTCGCGCGCGTTCGGGTGGTGCTCGTCGGCACGAGCCACCCGGGGAACATCGGCGCCGCCGCGCGCGCGCTGAAGACGATGGGGCTCGCGCGGCTCGCGCTCGTGAACCCGCGGCGCTTCCCCGATCCCGAGGCCGACGCGCGCGCGAGCGGCGCGGCCGACCTGCTCGCGAGCGCCACCGTGCACGCGAGCCTCGCGGACGCGCTCGCCGGGACGCGGCTCGCGATCGCGTTCACCGCGCGTCCGCGCGACCTCGCGCTGCCGATGCTCGATGCGGCGCAGGCCGGCGAGCTCGCCGCGGCCGACGCGGCGCACGGGGAGGTGGCGCTCGTCTTCGGCAACGAGACCTACGGCCTCGCCAACGACGAGATCGCGCTGTGCCAGCGCTACGCGCGCATCGACGCGGACCCCGGGTATGCGTCGCTCAACCTCGCGGCGGCCGTCCAGGTGGCCGCCCACGAGGTGCGCAAGGCCGCGCTGCGGCCTGTGCCGCGCGACTACGCACCGCCCGATGCGGCCTCGCACGAGGACGTCGAGATCCTGCTCGCTCGCCTGGAGCGGGCGCTGGTGGCGAAGGGGCACCTCGATCCGGCGGATCCGAAGCGCCTCACCGAGCGCCTGCGCACGCTCTTTCACCGGGCCCGGCTCTCGCGCACCGAGGTCGACCTCCTGCACGGGGTGATCGGCGCGCTGGAGAAATGACCTTGCCGGCAGCGCCGGAATTCGCCGCGGCGGTCGCACCCAAAAGTTGACCGATCCACTCGGGTTTGCCAAACTGGCTGCGAAGCCGCCCGGTCGAGGGGCGGATCGCCGAGCGAAACGACGATGGTGAGCCGCATCCGCGAAGACGTCGCCTGCATCTTCGAGCGCGATCCAGCCGCGCACTCGAAGTGGGAGATCTACGCCGCCTATCCGGGCTTCCACGCGCTCCTCATCCACCGCCTGTCGCACCGGCTCTGGAGCGCGGGGCTGCGCACCTTCGCCCGCTGGGTGTCGCACGTGGGCCGGTTCCTCACCGGGATCGAGATCCATCCCGGCGCCACCATCGGCCGGCGCGTCTTCATCGACCACGGCATGGGCGTCGTCATCGGCGAGACCGCCGAGATCGGCGACGACTGCACGCTCTACCACGGGGTCACGCTCGGCGGGACCACCTGGAACAAGGGCAAGCGCCATCCGACCCTCAAGTCGGGCGTCGTGGTCGGCGCGGGCGCCAAGGTGCTCGGCCCGATCGTCGTCGGCGAGGGCGCGAAGATCGGCTCGAACGCGGTCGTGGTGAAGGACGTCCCGCCCGGCGCGACGGCGGTCGGCATCCCGGCGAAGATCATCGAGGGCGAGCGCGAGCAGGCGCGCGAGGCGCACGCGGCGAAGCTCGGCTTCTCCGCCTACGGTCTCTCCTCGAGCGACGACGACCCGGTGGCGCAGGCGATCCGCGGGCTCACCGACCACACCGCGGAGCTGGAGCGCAAGGTGGCCGAGCTCTCCGCCGCGCTCGAGGAGCTGAGGCGCCGCGACGAGGAGGCGAAGGGCGCCGGCGACCGCTCCGACGCGGCGCGGCTGCGCAAGGTCGTCGACAAGTGAGCGGCGCCGCGCGCGCGGACCGCGACGCCGCGCGCGCGGACCGCGACTTCGCCACATCCGCCGCGACGTTCGTCGGCCCCGGGCGGGCCGCGTGTCCTAGAATCCGCGCATGAGCGTCGCTCCCCGCATCCTCGCCACGGCGCTGGCGCTCGCCGTTCACGGCACGGCGGGCGCGCAGGGTCCCGGCGTGCCGATGACGCCGTCGCCGCCGGGTGTCCCCATGGCGCCGGTCGCCGTGCCGGGCGCGTCGAGCGGCAACCTCGGTACGCCGGTGCAGGGCCCGCGCACGATGATCGCGCCGGACGGGACCACCACGGTGAGCGGCGTCGAGATTCCTCAGGAAGCGCTCAACCGGCTGAACCGCGTCATGTCGGGCCGGCCGTTCGGCTCGACCAGCCCGCTCGGCCAGAGCGCGGACACGCGCGCCAACGACCTGGCGCCGGTGAGCGCATCGGGCGCTCAGGGTGACAAGCTCTCGAGCCCCGCGCCGGCGATGCCTTCGATCGACCAGTCCACCTGGTACCCGACGGTGCAGATTCCCGGCCTCACGAGCCTCACGCCCGGTTCCGGGGCGGACGGGACGTCGAACCTCCTCACCATGCCGGCGGGCGTCGCGCCGCCGGGCATTCCCCAGCCCGGGGTGCCGGCCCGCTAGCAGGGTGTTGAAAAAGGGGGACACATCCCCCTTGACCCCCTGATTCAGGGGCTGCCGAAAAACGCTTCCCTCCCAAAGCATCGGTGGCCGTTGCTCTCGAAGAGCCCCGGGAAGCGTTTTTCAACAGCCCGCTAGGGGTTGGCCGGCGCGGCGGCCTGCGCGGCGCGCTTCGCCCAGCGCTCGCTCTCGGCGCGGTTCGGCTTCACCCCGAGCCCGCCGTCCCGGTAGAGACGCGCGAGCCGCTCCATCGCCCGGCGCTCGCCCGCCTGCGCGGCGCGCCGGTAACCCTCGCGGGCCTTTTTCGCGTTCGACGGCACCCCCAGCCCGAGCTCGTCGATGACCGCGACCTCGTAGAGGGCCGGGGCGTGGCCCTGCGCGGCGGCGCGCTCGAACGCGCGGCGCGCCGCGTCGAGGTCGCGCTTCGCGCCTTCGCCCTTCTGCAGGGCGAAGCCCAGCCAATACTGCCCCCACGGATCCCCCGCGTCGGCGGCTCGCCGGAACCACTGCACGGCGCGTGCCGGGTCGCGGGGCACGCCGAAGCCTTCCAGATAGAGCCGGCCGAGCTGCGCCTGCGCGCGTGGTGCGCCGGCTTGCGCGGCGCGCTCGAGCCACTGGGCCGAGGCCGCGGGATCCGGCGCGGTGACGCCCTGTCCGCGGCCGAGCATCAACGCTAGGTTGTATTGGGCCTGGGCGTCGCCGGCTTCCGCCGCCAAGCGGTACCAGCGCAATGCTTCGGCATGGTCGCGCGGCACGCCGCGGCCGTCGTAGTAGAGCGCGCCCAGGCTGTTTTGCGCCGGCGCGTAGCCCGCGTCCGCCGCCTTGCGATACCACTGCGCCGCTTCCTCGGGCCGGCCGAAGCCGAACTCGAGCACCAGCGCGAGGTGGTGCTGCGCGACCGGGTCCCCGGCGTCTGCGGCTGGCGCGAGGAGCGCATGCGCCCCCGACGGGTTGCCGGCGCGGTAGGCCGACATCGCCTCGTCCACGCTCGCCGCGCGCGCGAGCCCGGCGACGAGGGCGAGGAGCGCGAGGCCTGCCCTCATGCGGCCTCGCGCGCGAGCGCTTCGAGCGCGGCGCGCGCCGCGGCGGCGCGCTCGGCGAGCGTCGCGCCGCGCGCTTCGACCCTGAGCTTCGTCGGTCCGGAGAGCTTCCAGGCGGGGTTTTTCTGCACCAGCTCGACGATGCGCGCGCCGTCGATCGGCGGGTTCGGCGCGAACTGGATCTGCACCGTGTCGGCGGTGACGTCGAGCCGCGCCATGCCGAGCGGCCGGCCGAGGATGCGCAGCCGGTGGGACTCGACGAGCGCGCGGGCCGGCTCGGGCAGCGGCCCGAAGCGGTCGACGAGCTCCTCCTGCATCGCGGCGAGGGCCTCTTGCGTTTCCGCGTTGGCGAGCCGCTTGTAGAGCACCAGCCGCTCGTGGACGTCGGAGCAATAGTCGGCCGGGAGCAGGGCCGGCATGTGCAGGTTCACTTCGGTGGCGACCTCGAACGGCTGCGTGAGGTCGGGCTCGCGGCCCGCCTGCAGCGAGCGCACCGCGTGGTGGAGCATGTCCGCGTACATCGCGAAGCCGACTTCCTGCATCTCGCCCGACTGGCTCTCGCCCAGCACCTCACCGGCGCCACGGATCTCGAGGTCGTGCATCGCGAGGTAGAACCCCGAGCCGAGCTCCTCCATCATCTGGATCGCCTCGAGGCGCTTCTTCGCGGCGGGGGTGAGGCCCGCGAGCGGATCGCCGGCGCCGGGCGCGGCGGGCGGTGTGAGCAGGTAGGCGTAGGCCTGGTGGTGGGACCGGCCGACGCGCCCGCGGAGCTGGTGGAGCTGCGCCAGGCCGAACTTGTCGGCGCGGTTGATGATGATCGTGTTCGCGGTCGGAATGTCGAGCCCGGTCTCGATGATGGTCGAGCAGACCAGCACGTTCGTGCGCTGCTGCACGAAGGCGCGCATCACGCGCTCGAGCTCGCGCTCCGGCATCTGACCGTGCGCGACCGCGAGCCGGGCCTCGGGCAGCAGCGCGGCGAGCTTCTCGCGCATCGCCTCGATGGAATCGACGTCGTTGTGCAGGAAATAGACCTGGCCGCCGCGCTTGAGCTCCCGCAGCGCCGCCTCGCGGATCACCGCCTGGGAATAGGGCGACACGAAGGTCTTGATCGCGAGCCGCTTCGCCGGCGCGGTCGCGATCACCGAGAGGTCGCGCAGGCCCTCGAGCGACATCGCGAGCGTGCGCGGGATCGGAGTGGCGGTCAGGGTGAGGACATCGACCTCGGCGCGCAAGGCCTTGAGCCGCTCCTTCTGCCGCACGCCGAAGCGGTGCTCCTCGTCCACGATCACGAGGCCGAGCCGGGGGAACTTCACCTCGCGCGAGAGGAGCTTGTGCGTGCCGATCACGATGTCCACCTTGCCCGCGGCGATGGCGGCGACCGTGGCGGCGCTCTCTTTCGCGGTGCGGAAGCGCGACAGCTCGGCGATCCGCACCGGGAACCCCGCGAACCGGTCGGTGAACGTCTGGTAGTGCTGCTCGGTGAGCAGCGTCGTCGGCGCGAGCACCGCCACCTGCTTGCCGTCCGCGACCGCGACGAAGGCCGCGCGCAGCGCGACCTCGGTCTTGCCGAAGCCGACGTCGCCGCAGACGAGCCGGTCCATCGGCTTGCCGCTCTTCAGGTCCTCGACCACCGCCGCGATCGCCGCGGCCTGGTCGGGCGTCTCCTCGAAGCCGAACCCTTCGGCGAACGCGTCGAGGTCGTGCTGGACGACCTTGAAGGCGTGGCCCTTGCGCGCGGCGCGCTGCGCGTAGAGGTGCAGGAGCTCGGCGGCCGTGTCGCGCACTTTCTGCGCCGCCTTGCGGCGGGCGCGGTCCCAGTCGCCGGAGCCGAGCTTGTGCAGCGGCGCGGCCTCCGGCGGTCCGCCGGTGTAGCGGGCGACGACGTCGAGCTGCGCCACCGGGACGTAGAGCTTGTCGCCGTCGGCGTATTCGAGGAGCAGGAACTCGGTCGCGCCGTCGCCGGCGTCGAGGTTCACCAGGCCGCGATAGAGCCCGACGCCGTGCTGTGCGTGCACCACCGGGTCGCCGGGGCGCAGCTCCGAGAGGTCGCGCAGCAGCCCCTCGACGGTGCCGGCCCGCTCGCGGCGCTCGCGGGTGCGCGCGGTGCCGGCGTAGAGCTCGGCCTCGGTGACGATCGCGAAACCCTCGGACGGGACGATGAACCCCGCATCGAGGGGCGCGACGGCGAGCATGAGTGGCTCGCGCGAGGCGAGGAACGCGCCGAACCCGGAAGCCGGGGCGGGCGCAAGCCCGTAGCCCGCGAGGTACTCGACGAGCGTTTCGCGGCGGCCGGGCGAGTCGGCGGCGAGCAGCACCCGCAGGCCGGAGCGCGCCAGGAAGCCCTTCAGCTTGTGCAGCGGATCGGCCGCCCGCCGCTCGACTGCGACGTCGGGGAGCGGCGCAGTCGCGTTCGCACCCTCGGGTTCGGCCCGGTCGGGCGCGGGCACGTCGACGCGCGCGAAGCCGCGCAGCGCGACGTAGAACTGCTCTGCGGTCAGGAAGAGCGAGGTGGGCGGCAGCACCGGCCGCGCGCGATCGCCGGCGAGCATGCGGTGGCGCGACCGCGCGTCGCGCCAGAAGGCGTCGATCGCGCCGGCGACGTCGCGGTGCAGGGCGACCGTCGTGCCCGCGGGCAGGTAGTCGAAGAGGGTCGCCGTCTCGTCGAAGAAGAGCGGCAGGTAATACTCGATCCCCGCGGTCGGGATGCCGCTCGAGACGTCGCGATACACCGGGCTCTTCGACGGGTCGCCCTCGAAGGTTTCGCGGAAGCGCGCGCGAAAGCGGTTGCGCGCCGTTTCGTCCATCGGGAACTCGCGCGCGGGCAGGAGCCGGATCTCGCCGACCTTGAAGACCGTGCGCTGCGTGTCCGGGTCGAAGGTGCGGATCGACTCGATCTCGCGGTCGGCGAGGTCGATGCGGTAGGGCAGCGCGGCGCCCATCGGGAAGAGATCGATGAGCCCGCCGCGCACGCAGTATTCGCCGGGCGCGACCACCTGTGTGACGTGCGTGTAGCCGGCGAGCGTGAGCTGCGCGCGCAGCGCGTCGAGGTCGAGCGTCTCGCCCTGCCTCACGAAGAAGGTGTGCGCCGCGAGATAGGCGGGCGGCGCGAGGCGGTAGAGCGCGGTCGTCGCCGGCGTCACCAGCACGTCGAGCTCGCCGCGCCCGACGCGGTAGAGCGTCTCGAGCCGCTCGGAGACGAGGTCCGCGTGCGGCGAGAAGCTGTCGTAGGGTAGCGTCTCCCAGTCCGGGAGCAGCGCGACGGCGAGCTCGGGCGCGAACCAGCGGATCTCCTCGACGAGGCGCTGCGCGTCGGTGGCCGAGGCGCAGACGATCGCCAGCGGCGCGGCCGCCTGCGCGCGCCTGGCGAGCGCGAGCGCGTCCGCGGCCCCGTGGAGGGGACCGAAGCGCGTGATGCCGGCGGCTGCCGGCGCGGGTGTGTCGAGCATGGTGTCGCTGGCGCGCGGAGCGTGAGCCTTGCAGCCGGCGGCGCGCGGTCTGCGGCGCGGCGCCGGCGGAGGGCGCGAGGAACTCGGCTATTATACCGGCCGATCTATGGGCTAACTTTTTGATTTTCAATGGCGAGCCGGATATTCGCGCTCATCCCCGCGGCGGGCGCGGGCCAACGCTTCGGTGGCGAGTTGCCGAAGCAGTACGCGCAGGTGCACTGCCGCCCGCTCCTGTGGTTCGCGGTGCGCGCGCTGACGGCCGAGCCGCGCATCGAGACGGTCTTCGTCGTCCTCGCGCCGGGCGATGCGGAATTCCGCCGCCACGACTGGAGCGAGTTCGGCGAGCGGCTCGCGCCGCTCTTCTGCGGCGGCGCCACGCGCGCCGAGAGCGTGCGCAACGGGCTGATCGCGGCCTCCAACGTGGTGGACCTCGACGACTGGGTGCTGGTGCACGACGCGGCGCGGCCCTGCGTGACGCCCGCCGAGATCGCGCGGCTCGTCGAGTCGCTCGCGAACGACGCCGTGGGCGGGCTTCTCGCCGTGCCCGTCGCCGACACGCTGAAGCGCGCGGACGCCGAAGGGCGGGTGCTCGCGACCGAGCCGCGGGAAGGGCTCTGGCGCGCGCAGACGCCGCAGATGTTCCGCCTGGGCACGCTCAGCCGAGCCCTGGACGCTGCTCGCGAAGTGACCGACGAGGCCGCGGCGGTCGAGGCGCTCGGCTTGAGGCCGAAGCTCGTGCGCGGCTCGGCGGCGAACATCAAGGTCACCTATCCCGAGGACGTCGTCGCTGCCGCGGCGCTCCTCGCCCGCGGGGACGGATGAAGGAGGGCGGCCGCGCATGAGGGTCGGGCAGGGTTTCGACGTCCACGCGCTCGTCGCCGGCCGCAGGCTCGTGATCGGCGGCGTGGACATCCCTTCGGAGCGGGGGCTCGCGGGGCATTCCGACGCCGACGTGCTGCTCCACGCCGTGACCGACGCCATCCTCGGCGCCGCCGGCCTTGGCGACATCGGCCGGCACTTCCCCGACACCGATCCGGCTTACGCCGGCGCCGACAGCCGGTTGCTGCTCCGCGAGGCGGCGCGGCGCGTGCGCGAGGCGGGATTCGCGGTCGCGAACGTCGATGCGACCATCATCGCGGAGGCGCCGAAGATGGCGCCGCACATCCCGGCGATGGTCGCGAACATCGCGGCCGACCTCGCGCTGCCGGCGTCGCAGGTGAACGTGAAGGCGAAGACGACCGAGCGCCTCGGCTTCGTCGGCCGCGGCGAGGGCATCGCCGCCGAGGCGGTCGCGCTGCTCAGCCTCGCGCGGGCATAGGCCGGGCGTTGCCGGCACGCAGGGCGGCTCGCGCATGACGCCGAGTCCATCGCCGGCGGCTCCCGCCGGGGCGGCCGCAAAGCCGCTGCGGCTCTTCTTCGCGCTCTGGCCCGACGACCGGGTGCGAGCGAAGCTCGCGGCTTACGCGCGCGCGGTGCACGAGCGCACCGGCGGCCGGGTCATGAGCCCCGAAGGGCTCCACCTGACGATCGCCTTCCTCGGCGGGGTCGAAGCGTCGCGGCTCGACCCGCTCGGCGCGGCCGCCGCCTCGGTCCGCGTGCGGCCGTTCGACTGGCTCCTCGACGAGGCGGGTTATTGGCGGCACAACCGCATCGTGTGGGTCGGGGCCTCGGCGGTGCCGGCGCCGCTCGGCCTTCTCGTCGCGGACCTGCGCGCGGCGTTGCAGGCGGGCGGGTTCGCGTTCGATCCCAGGCCCTTCGTGCCGCACGCGACGCTCGTGCGCAAGGCTGCCGCGCCCCGCGAGCTGCCGCCGCTCGCGCCGATCGCCTGGCATGTGGAGCGCTTCGTGCTGGTGCGCTCCGCGCCCGGCGCCGAGGGCAGCCGCTACGAGATCGCGGGCAGCTGGCCCGCGCGGCGCTGACCGGGGTCAGCCCGGAACCGGCAGGGTCACGCGCGCGACGAGCCCGCCGCCCGCGCGCGGCCCGAGGTCGAAGCGGCCGCCGTGGGCGCGAACGATGCGATCGACGATCGCGAGTCCGAGCCCGGAGCCCGCGACGCCGCTGCGCGCGCTCTCGAGCCGGGTGAAGGGCTGCTTCAGGCGCTCGATCTCGGCCTGCGGGATGCCGGGCCCGCGGTCCATGACGGCGACGAAGACGCCGCTCGCGTCGCGCCCGGTCGCGAGGGTTACGGCGCCGCCCCCGTAGCGGAAGGCGTTGTCGAGGAGATTGGTGATGACGCGCCGGATGGGGACCGGGCGCAGCGCCAGCGGCGGCGTCGGCGCCAGCTCGCTCTCGAGGCCGTGCCCGGTCTCGCGGTAGTGCCGCGCGACCTCCGCGGCGATCGCGGCGACGTCGACCGGCTGCGGGGGCTCGCCGCCGTCGAGGCGGGCGAAGTCGAGGAACTGGCCGATGATGCGGTCCATGTCCTCGATGTCGGCGGCCATTCCCGCCTTGAGTTGCGCATCCCCGCCGCTCATCTCCACCCCGAGGCGCAGCCGCGCGAGCGGCGTGCGCAGGTCGTGCGAGATCCCGGCGAGGATGAGCGCGCGGTCCTCGTCGAGGCGCGCGAGATCGCTCGACATGTGGTTGAACGCGCGCGCGAGCGCGCGCACCTCGTCGGGGCCGGATTCGGCGAGCGGCGCGGGCCGGCGGCCGCGGCCGATCTCGCGCGCCGCGTCCGCGAGCGAGCGCAGCGGCCGGCCGACGTGCGCGACGATGAGGTAAGCGCCGGCGAGCGCGAGGGCGAGCGCGGCGCCCGCCCACCAGAGCCACTGCAGCGCCTCCCTGCGCTCGAGGCGCTCGCGCGGCATCGCGACCCAGTATTGGTCTCCGGCGATCGCGAAGCTCACCCAGAGCCCCGGCACGCCGTCGCGCTCGATCGCGAGCCGCGTCCCGGGACCGAGCTCGCGCCGCAGGCGCTCCTCGACCAAGCGGAAGAAGGGCCGGTCCGGCGGCGGGACCACGCGATCCTCGGCCTCCGCGGGGTAGACGCGGATGCCCTCGAGATCGGAGAGCTCGGCGAGCAGCTCGCGGCGGTTCTCCGCCGACGCGTTCACCAGCGCGGCGCGGGTGAGGTTCACCACGCTCGCGATCGTCTGCGCCGTCTGGGCCGCGCGCGGCTCGCGTTCGGAGACGCGGAAGATCTGGAACCACGCCGCCACCGACGCCACGATGAGCGCCGCGATCAGCAGGAACGTCCGCCAGAGGAGGCTGCGGGGCATTCAGGGATCCGGATCCTGGATCCTCGGTCCGGTCCCTTAACCGCTGCTCCCTGAAACGCTGACAGCCGGCTCCGGGTCCGGGACGAAGACGTACCCGAACCCCCACACCGTCTGGATGTAGCGCGGCCTGGCGGGGTCGGGCTCGACGAGCTTGCGCAGTCGCGACACCTGCACGTCGATGGCGCGGTCGAAGACTTCGTACTCGCGCCCGCGCGCGAGCTCCATCAGGCGCTCGCGCGACAGCGGCTGCCGCGGATGCGTGACGAGCACCTTGAGGAGCGCGAACTCGCCGGTCGTGAGCGACACGGTCTCGCCGTTCTTCGTCAGGGTGCGGCGGGCGAGGTCCACGGTCATGCCGCCGAAGGAGACGCTCTCGGGCCCGGTGGCCGGCGCGCCGGGGGGCGGGGGCGCCGATCGCCGCCGCAGCACCGCATGGATCCGGGCGACGAGCTCGCGCGGGTTGAAGGGCTTGGGCAGGTAATCGTCGGCGCCCATCTCGAGGCCGACGATGCGGTCGATGTCGGAGCCCTTCGCGGTGAGCATGATGATCGGGATCGAGTTCCGGGTTCCCCGCAGGCGCCGGCAGACGGAGAGCCCGTCCTCTCCCGGCAGCATCAGGTCGAGCACCAGGAGGTCGTAGCGCTCGTGCGCGAGCTGGCGGTCCATCGCCGCCGCATCCGGCACGGTGCGCACCGCGAAGCCCTGCTCGCCGAGGTAGCGCTCGAGAAGGTCGCGCAACCGCAGGTCGTCGTCCACGACCAGGATCCGGGTCTTCGCTTCGCCCATGCGCGAATGCTACCCGCGGCGCGGGCGGGCGGCCACGCGCCGCGTAACACGCGATTGCCACGGCGCTGCCCGAAACATGCGGTTACAGGGCGAGCGCCGCCGCTCATCGGCGCCTTACAACTCGGCGCTATGCTGCGCTCGAGTCTTCCGCCCGTCCCGGGGGGAACCGCGGCGGGACCGATGTTAAGCTCGCGCAGGCCGCCGGCCGCAGCCATGACGAACCACGCAAGACGCGCCTTCCTGATCGCCGGGGCGGCGGCTCTCGTCGCCGCGCTGCCGGCAGCCGCTCAACAGGAGCCGGCCTACGGCCCGCCCCGCGGGGAGCCCGGAGGGCCGGGGCCGATGCACCGGGAATACCGCGGCGAGCCCGGCAAGCGCGAGTTCCGCTACCCCGACGATCCCTACCGGCACGGCCGGCGGGGCGGGGCCATGACGCCCGACGAGCGCCGACAGCTGCGCCGCGACATCGACGACGCCGGTCGCGACCTCTATCGCGACCGGCCGGATCGGCCGGGCAAGGGCGGGCGGGGCTGGCGCTGAGTCGGGCCCCGCCCGCCGCGGGCTGCGGCGTCGGCCGGGGACACGGCGACCGGGGACCTGAATTGTCCGCCCGCCTCTGGCCCCGCGAGCACGGCGCCTACGCCGAGCTCCTCTTCCCGATCGCCTCGGGTCTCGCGCTCGGCCGACCCGTCCTCGCAGCGCTCGCGTTCGGGGTCGCCGCGTTTCTGGCCTTCCTCGCCGGCGAGCCGCTGCTCGTCGCCCGCGGCGTGCGCGGCGGGCGGCTGCGCGACGAGCTCGGCGCTGCGGCCCGCAGGCGGTTCGCCGCGCTCGCCGCTGCCGCGACGGCCTCCGGAATCGTGGCGCTCGCGTCCGCGCCTGCCGAGGCGCGTGTCGCGGCGCTCGTGCCCGTGGCGGCCGCGGCGCTGCTCGTCCCGCTCGCGCTCGCGCGGCGCCTGAAGACGCTCGGCGGCGAGCTCCTCGCCGCCGCTGCGTTCGCGTCGCTGCACCTGCCGGTCGGCGCCGCCAGCGGGCTGTCGGGCACGGCGTTGTGGGGGCCGTGCGTCGTTTGGCTGGCGAGCTTCACGGCGGGCACGTTCGCGGTGCACGCGATCAAGGCGCGGCAGCAGCGGCGCGATCCCGGTCTCGTGCGCGCGGCCATCGGCGCCGCGGCGCTCACCGTCGCGGGTTCCGCCGCCGTTGCCGTCGCGGTTCCCGAGTGGCGCTGGCTCGGGGCCGCCGCGCTCGTACCCTGCCTCGGCATCCTCGGCGTGAATTTCCTGCCGATCCGCACGAAGTCGCTGATGACGCTCGGCTGGTCGCTCGTCGCCGCGAACGCGGTGGCGCTCGCGATCCTCGTCGCCGCCGGCTGACCCGGCTTCAGGCTGCGAGACCCGCGATGCCGTCGTAGAGGAGCTTCGCGCCGGCGGCGAAGAGAAGCGCGTACACCGTCTTCATGAAGCCCGCGGCGGAGAGGCGGCGCTGCAGGAAGATGCCCAGGTAGATCCCCGCGACCGCCACCGGGAAGAGCGCGACGGACGTGCCGAGGTTGCGCGCATCGAAGAGGCCGAGGGCGAGGTAGGGGACGACCTTCGCGGCGTTGATCGCCGCGAAGAAGACGACCGTCGTGCCGACGAAGACCGCCTTGTCGAGGCGCTGCGGGATCAGCCAGACGTTGAGCGGCGGGCCGCCGGCGTGCGCCACGAAGCTCGTGAACCCGGAGACCATGCTCCAGAACCGTCCCTTCGCCGCGGGCGGCTTCTCCTTGGGCAGGCCGCGGCGGGCGGCGACGTTCGCGACGAAGCCGATCGCGATGGCGCCGAGCACGAGCCGGATCGCGTATTCGTTCAGGTAGCGGAACGTGAGCCAGCCGATCGCGATGCCGGCGAGCCCGGCGGGGAGGATGACGCGCATCACCGCGCGGTCCCAGCGTCCGCGGTAGGCGAGGAGGCCGACCGCGTCCATCACCATCAGGATCGGCAGCATGATCGCCGCGGCCTGCACCGGCGAGATCACGAGCGCCATCAGCGGCACCGCGACGCCGCCGATGCCGCTGCCGAAGCCGCCCTTGGAGATCCCGGTGAGGATGATCGCCGGGACTGCTGCGGCGTAGAACCAGGGGTTGTCGATCAGGTTGAAGGGCATTCACCGCATGGCCGCCGAGCACGCGGCCAAACGCCAAGGCGCGAAGGGCGGGATCGGCCGCCCGTCCGCACCGGACGCCGCCGGCCCGCGCGCGTCGCGGGCCGCGCGCCCCGCGACGCGGCGCTCAGCCGCCGGAGGCCTGCTCGCGCAGCACCCGCTTCAGGATCTTGCCGGTCGCGCTCTTCGGAAGCTCCGTCACGATGTCCACACGCTCGGGGGCCTTGTAGCTCGCGAGCATCTCGCGGCAATACCGGATGATGGATTCGGGCGTGGCGTGGGCGCCTTCCTTCAGCACGAGGGCGACGCGCACCTGCTCGCCCTTCAGCGGGTCGGGCGCGCCGTACACCGCGACCTCCTTCACCGCCGGATGACGGTAGAGCATCTGCTCGACCTCCGCGGGCCAGACCTTGAAGCCGGACACGTTGATCATGTCCTTCACGCGGTCGACGATGTAGACATAGCCGTCCTCGTCCATCCGGCCGATGTCGCCGGAATGGAGCCAGCCGCCGCGCAGCGCGCGCTCGGTGTCCTCGGGCTTGCCCCAGTAGCCCTTCATCACGCCCGGCCCGCGGATCACGATCTCGCCCCATTGCCCGCGCGGCACCTCGTTGTCGTGCTCGTCGAAGATCTTGAGCTCGAAGCCGGGCACGGCGGTCCCCACCGACCCGAAGCGGTGCTCGGTGGCGTGGTTGTAGCAGGCGAAGGGCGAGCATTCGGTGAGGCCGTAGCCTTCGTAGACCCGCTTGCCGAAGCGGTCGAACCAGCGCCGCGAGATCTCCTCGGGCATGGTCGCCGCCGCCGAAAAGTAATACTTCACCGGCGCGAGCGCCTCCCGGGGCAGGTTCGCGTTGAGCAGCGCGATGTAGATCGTCGGCACCGCGAAGAACTTCGTGATCTCGCCGCGCTTCACCGATTCGAGGACGGCTTCCAGGACGAAGCGGCGGAAGAGCACGAGCGTCGCGCCGGCCTGGAATCCGCCGTTCATGATGAAGTTCTGGCCGAACACGTGGAAGAGCGGCAGGAAGAGCGCGAGCCCGTCGCCGGGCCTGAAGCCGACGACCTCGGCGGTCATGCGCGAATTGGACACGATGTTCGCGTGGGTGAGGGTGACGCCCTTCGGCGTGCCGGTCGTGCCCGACGAGTAGAGCAGCGCCGCCGGGTCGTCCCCGGCCATGCTCCGGGTGCGGAACTGCGGGTCGCCCTTCGCGAGCCAGTCCTCCAGCGCGATCTCGTCGGGCTCCGCCCCCTCGCAGAGCACCGTGTGCTCGAGCGACGGGCACTCCGGGCGCGGCACGTTCGGCAGCAGCTCCTCGGTGGTGAAGAGCACCTTCGGCTGCGCGTCGTTGACGATGAAGCGCACTTCCTGCCACTTGAAGATCGAGTTGATCGAGACCGCGATCGCGCCCGCCTTCAGTGTCGCGAGGTACGCGAGCGCGAACGCGGGGATGTTGGGCAGATAGAGCGCCACGCGGTCGCCCGGGTTGACGCCGTGGCGCACGAGGCTCGCCGCGAGCGCCCGGGCGCAGTAGTCGAGGGTGCCGTAGTCGAGGCGCTTGCCCTCGAAGAGGATGGCCGTGCGCTTCGGGTTGCGCCGCGCCTGGCGTTCGACGTGTTCGGCGAGATTCATGGCATCGCTCCCTGACAGATGTTCTCCGCCGCGCCCGCGTCCCTCACGCGCGCACGGCCTCCGCGATCGCCTTGCCGACGTCCTGCGTCGACGCCTTCCCGCGCATGTCGGGCGTGCGCGGGCCCTCGGCGAGCACGGTCTCGATCGCCCGGACGACCGCGGCGCCGGCCGCCCGCTCGCCGAGGTGCTCGAGCAGCATCGCGCCCGACCAGATCTGGCCGACCGGGTTGGCGATGTTGCGGCCGTAGATGTCGGGCGCGGAGCCGTGGACCGGCTCGAAGAGCGACGGGAACCGGCGCTCCGGGTTGATGTTGCCCGAGGGCGCGATCCCGATCGTGCCCGTGGTCGCCGGCCCGAGGTCGGAGAGGATGTCCCCGAAGAGGTTCGAGCCGACGATCACGTCGAAACGCCCAGGGTCGAGGATGAGCGGGATCGTCAACCCGTCGATGTGGTACTGGTCGGCGCGCACGTCCGGATAGTGCGAGGCCATCGCGCGGAAGCGCTCGTCCCAGTAGGGCATCGTGATCGAGATGCCGTTCGACTTGGTCGCCGAGGTGACGTGCTGCTTGCGCGTCCGCGCGAGCTCGAACGCGAACCGCAGGATCCGGTCCACGCCGATGCGCGAGAAGGTGGCCACCTGCGTCACGAACTCGCGCTCGGTGCCCTCGAACATCCGGCCGCCCACCGAGGAGTACTCGCCCTCGGTGTTCTCGCGCACGACGACGTAGTCGATGTCGCCCACGCGGCGGTCGGCGAGCGGCGAGCGCACGCCGGGCATGAGGCGCACCGGCCGCAGGTTCACGTACTGGTCGAACTCGCGGCGGAACTTGATGAGCGAGCCCCACAGCGAGACGTGGTCGGGAACGAGCGCCGGCCAGCCGGTCGCGCCGAAGAAGATCGCGTCCGCGCCGCCGATCAACTCCTTCCAGTTCTCGGGCATCCAGTGCCCGAGCTTCGCCATGCGCTCGCAGCTCCAGTCGAAGGTCTCGGTCGCCAGCGCGAAGCCGAAGGCGCGCGCCGCCGCCTCGAGCACGCGCACGCCTTCAGGCACGACCTCGCGGCCGATGCCGTCGCCGGGGATCACCGCGATCCTGTAGGTGTTCATTGCATCGTTCCAGCCTGTCGTTGCCCGGACCGGGACGGCACGGACCGGCAGGGCCGCCCGCGGGATGGCGCACCGGCGTGCGGCGGCGGCGACCCGGCCCGCAGCCACGCCACGTCTTCGTCCCGCGCGCTCATGGTGCCCCTTCGTGCCCCTCGTGCCTTCGTGGTGACGCCTGTCGCCATTCGCGGGTCTAGAAAGCGACGTTGCCGCCGCCCTTCAGCTTGAGCATCGCGCGCGCCTCGTCCGCCGTCGCGATCCCGAGCCCGAGCTCCTCGAGGATGCGCCGGATCTTGGCGACCTGCTCCGCGTTCGACCGCGCCAGCGCGCCCTTGCCGATCCACAGGCTGTCCTCGAGTCCGACGCGCACGTTGCCGCCCATCACCGCCGACATCGTCGCGACGTACATCTGGTTGCGCCCCGCGCCGAGCACCGACCAGCGGTAGTCGCCGCCGAAGAGCCGGTCGGCGGTGCGCTTCATGTGCAGCACGTCCTCCGGGTGCGGGCCGATCCCGCCGCGGATGCCGAACACCGACTGGATGAACAGCGGCGGCGCGACCAGGCCCCGGTCGAGGAAGTGCGCCGCCGTGTAGAGGTGGCCGATGTCGTAGCATTCGATCTCGAAACGGGTGCCGTTGCCGCTGCACGATTCGAGGATGTAGGCGATGTCGCGGAAGGTGTTCTTGAAGATGCGCTCGTCGGAGCCTGCGAGGTAGGGCTCCTCCCAGCCGTGCCGCCAGCGGCCGCGGTAGCGCGGGATCATCTCGTAGAGCCCGAAGTTCATCGAGCCCATGTTGAGCGAGGCGACCTCGGGCTCGAGCTGGAGCGCCGGCTGCAGCCGCTCCTCGACCGACATCGTCGGCGCCCCGCCGGTCGTCAGGTTGATCACGACGTCGCTCGCGGCCTTGATCTTCGGCAGGAACTCGCGGAACACGGCGGGATCCTGCGTCGGCCGGCCGTCCGCGGGCACGCGCGCGTGCAGGTGGACGATGGCGGCGCCGGCCTCGGCGGCGCCGATCGCGCCGGCGGCGATCTCATCGGGGGTCACCGGCAGGTGCGGCGACATCGTCGGCGTGTGGATCGCGCCGGTCACGGCGCAGGTGATGATGACCTTGTCCTGCTTCGCTGCCATGGTGTCCCGCCGTCGTGGTGCCGTGAAGGACGTGCGCTTCAGCCGAGGTCGCGGTGGTCGCCGCAGACCGAGAGCGCCTGGCCGGTGATGTGCTTGCCGGCGTCGGTGGCGAGGAAGAGCGCCATGTTGGCGATGTCCTGCGCCGTGACGAACGTGTGGAGGGAGACCCGCGCGAGGCTCTCTTCGCGCTCGGCTTCGAAGGAGATGCCCTTGGCGTGGGCGCGCGCCGCGATGACGCGGTCGATCCGCTCGCCGGCGACCATCCCCGGCTGGATGCAGTTCACCCGCACCTTGTCGGGCCCCGCCTCGATCGCGAGGCTCTTGGTGAACCCGACGACGCCCCACTTGGCGGCGGCGTAGGGCGAACGACGCGGGAAGCCGAGCCGGCCGGCGGCCGACGAGAGGTTCACGATGGACCCGCCGCCGGCGGCCTTGATGAGCGGCATCGCCTTCCGTGTCACGTAGAACATGCTGGAGAGATCCACCGCGATGCAGCGGTCCCAGTCCTCGGGCCGGATGTCCTCGACCTTCGCCGTCGGCCCGGCGATCCCCGCGTTGTTCACGAGCACGTCGAGGCCGCCGAGGTGGCGGGCCACGTCGTCGAAGAGCCGATCGACGTCGGCGAGGCTCGCGACGTCGGCGACCGTCTGCGTGATCGACGGCGCGAGCGCGCGCATCTGCGCGAGCGCCCCGGCGTCGATGTCGCAGACGTGCACGCGCGCCCCGTGCTCGAGGAAGGTCTGCGCGATCACGCGGCCGATGCCGGCGCCGCCGGCGGTGACGAGGACCCGCAGGCCCTTGGCGGAGGTGTTCATCCGGGGTTCAGGATTCGGGATCGAGGATCGAGGGTGTTGCGGCGCGGGGGGCTGCGCGCGGCGCTCCGGCGCCGGCGCGCCGCTACTTCTTGCTCTCGTCGATCTTGCCGATGCGGCGCACCGCCTCGCCGAGGCGCTGCGCGTCGCGGTCCCAGAACTTCTGGAACTCGGGCGCGTCGAGGTAGGCGATCGGCGTCTCGATCTTCTCCATGGCCGCTTTGAACTCCGGGTCGGCGACCGCCGCGCGCGCGGCGGTGCGCAGCGTCGTCATCACCGGCTCCGGCGTGCCGGCCGGCGCGAACAGCCCGGACCAGATGTAGAACTCCGCGTCGATGCCGAGCTCCCGGAACGTCGGCACGTCGGGGAGCGAGGCGAGCCGCTTGTCGCCCCACGAGGCCAGCACGCGGAACTTGCCGGCCTTCACCTGGCCGATCACCGCGGAGGGGCCGGAGGCGAGCGCGTCGATCTGCCCGCCGAGCAGCGCCGCCACCGCGGGCCCCGCGCCCTGGTAGGGCACGTGCCACATCTGGATGCCTGCAGCGGACTCGAGCATCGCCATCGCCATGTGCAGGGTGCCGTAGACGCCCGAGGAGCCGTAGTTGATCTTCCCGGGGCGCTTCCTCGCGTCCTCGATGAATTCCTTCGCGGTCTTCCACGGGCTCTCGGCGCGCACGACGAGCACCGTCGGGTCGGCGGAGACGAGCGCGATCGGCGCGAGCTGGTTCATCTCGTAAGGGGGCTTCTTGCCGTAGAGCCGCTCGGCCTCCGGGATGATCGAGATCGAGGAGAGCGCCATGAGCAGCGTGTAGCCGTCGGGCTTCGCGCCGGCGACGTAGGCCATGCCGACCGCGCCCCCGGCTCCCGGCTTGTTCTCGACGATGATCCGCTGCTTCAGCGCGCGCTCGAGCGAGGGGCCGATCGCGCGCGCCGTGAGGTCGGCGACGCCGCCGGGCGGGAAGGGCACGACCAGCGTGACCGGCCGCGTCGGATAGGTCTCCTGCGCCAGTGCGGCGGCCGGCGCGATGCTCGCCGCGATGAGCGCGGCGGCGATCAGGCGGAACATGCTCTCCCCTCCTCGTGTGCTTGCCATGCGGGCGGTCCCGTCGCGCGTCGGGCTCCCGGTTCGGTCGCGGCGCGCATGATAACGCGGTCGCGGCGGCGTCGCCCTGCGGCTGCGCGGACGGGTTCCGATAGAATCCCGTCGCAGCATGAATCTCATCGCCATCGAGACCTCCACCGAGCGGCTGTCGCTCGCTGCGTCCGCGGGCGGGCGGGTGCGCGAGTCCACCCGGGTCGTGGGCCAGCGGCATGCCGAGCTCGTGCTCGACGCGCTCGACGCGCTGCTCGCGGAAGCCGGGCTCGATCGCCGTGACCTCGAAGGCGTCGCGTTCGGCGCCGGGCCGGGGTCGTTCACCGGCGTGCGCATCGCGGCGGGCGTTGCGCAGGGCCTCGCGTTCGGGCTCGGCATCCCCGTGCTCGGCGTGAGCACCCTCGAGGCGCTCGCCGAGCCCGCCGGCGCGCCACGCGTCATCGCGTGCCTCGATGCGCGCATGGGCGAGGTCTATTGCGCCGCGTACGAGCGCTCGGGCGAGGCGTGGACCGCCGTGGCCGAACCGGTCGTCTGCCCGCCGGAGGACGTCGCGGTTCCGGCCGGCCGGGGCTGGCTGGGACGCGGTAGCGGCTTCGCGGCCTATGGGGACGCGCTCCGCGCGCGGCTCGGCGACGCGCTCGCGGCGATCGAGGCCGAGGCGTTCCCGACCGCCGCGGCGGTCCTGCGGCTCGCGACGCCGCGGCTCGCCGCGGGCGCCGGGGTCGATCCGGCCGACGCGCAGCCGGTGTACGTGCGCGACAAGGTCGCGCTGAAGACGAGCGAGCGCGGATGAGCGCCGTTCCCGCGCCGCGGATCGAGATCCTGCCGCTCGCCGAGGGCGATCTCGGCGCGCTGATCGTCATCGAGCGCGAGCTCTATCCCTTCCCGTGGACGTTCGGCAATTTCCGCGACTCGCTCAAGGCGGGCTACAGCTGCTGGGGCCTGTGGGTGGACGGCGCGCTCGCCGGCTACGCCGTGATGATGCTCGGGCCGGACGAGGCGCATCTGCTCAACCTCTCGGTGGCGGCACCCCACCAGCGGCGGGGGCTCGCGAGCAGGATGCTCGGGCACCTCTTCGCGGTCGCGCGCGAGCACGGCGCCCGGCGACTCTTCCTGGAGGTGCGGCCCTCGAACGCTGCGGCGCGGGCGCTCTACCGGCGCTTCGGCTTCGACCGGGTGGGCCTGCGGCGCGGCTACTACCCCGATCACCGCGGCCGGGAGGACGCGATCGTGCTCGCGATCGACCTGTGAGCGCGCGGATCCTTCCCGGCGACATGCGTCGAGCCCTGCCCATCCACCGCCAGAACGGCGTACTTCCCGCTCCGGCCGGGCATCGCCCATGACCGCCCGGCGCGACCGGCTGCTGGAAGAGATGGGGCTCGGGCCGGTGTGGCGCCTGCGGCGCCCGCCGGAGGGCGCGGCGGAAACGGACGCGGATGCGCCGCGCGCCGGGGCCACGGGGGCCTCGGACCGCGCCGCCGCGATCATGCGCATGGACTGGACCGAGCTCGGGGCGGCGGTGGCGGCGTGCGAAGCGTGCAAGCTCGCGAAGACGCGCACGCACGCGGTGCTCGGCGTGGGCGATCTGCACGCGGAGTGGCTGCTCGTCGGCGAGGCGCCCGGCGCGGAGGAGGACGCGCGCGGCGAGCCGTTCGTGGGGCAGGCGGGACGGCTGCTCGACAACATGCTCGCCGCCATCGGGCTCAGGCGCGGCGACAACGTGTACATCGCCAACGTGCTCAAGTGCCGCCCCCCCGGGAACCGCAATCCCGAGCCTTTCGAGGTGGCGCAGTGCGTGCCGTTCCTCGAGCGGCAGATCGAGCTGATCCGCCCGAAGCTCATTGTGGCGATGGGACGCTTCGCCGCGCAGACGCTCGCCGGCTCGGACGCGTCGATCGCGAGCCTCCGCGGCCGGGTGCACCGCTACCGCGGGGTGCCGCTCGTCGTCACGTATCATCCCGCCTACCTGCTGCGGAACCTCCCGGACAAGGCGAAAGCCTGGGAAGACCTCGTGCTCGCGCGCCGCACGATGCGCGAGCTGGGCGGCCGGGTTCCGGGCTGACTCACTGCATAACCGGCAAGAAGGAGAAGCGGCCATGCGCAACATCGTCACCGTCGGGCTCATCGTTCTCGCGACGCTGCTCGGGGGGTGCGGTTACAACGACATCCAGCGCGCCGACGAGGGCGTGAACGCGGCGTGGTCGGAAGTGGTCAACCAGTACCAGCGGCGCGCCGACCTGATCCCGAACCTGGTCGAGACGGTGAAGGGCTTCGCCCAGCAGGAGAAGGACGTCCTCACGCAGGTGACGGAGGCGCGCTCGCGCGTCGGGCAGGTCGCGGTGAACCCGCAGATGGTGAACGATCCGGCGGCGCTGAAGCAGTTCCAGGACGCGCAGGCGGGCCTCTCCGGCGCGCTGTCGCGCCTCCTCGTCGTGGTGGAGCGCTATCCCGAGCTGAAGAGCGACAAGAACTTCCTCGAGCTGCAGGCGCAGCTGGAGGGCACCGAGAACCGCATCGCGGTCGCGCGCCAGCGCTACATCAAGGCGGTCCAGGACTACAACGTGCTGATCCGTGAGTTCCCGGTG
The DNA here is from genome assembly GCA_026417035.1 of Burkholderiales bacterium. Lineage (GTDB taxonomy): Bacteria > Pseudomonadota > Gammaproteobacteria > Burkholderiales > SG8-39 > JAOAEA01. Next base: position 1,022 of record JAOAEA010000016.1, on the reverse strand, counting down.
AACCTGACCGCGATGGTCTTCGGCTACAAGACGAAGGCGAACTTCACGGTGGAGAACGAGCAGGCGATCCGCACCGCGCCCAAGGTGGATTTCGGCGCGAAGCCCGCCGCGCCGGCCGCGCCCAAGCCGTAGCGGGGCTGCCGCCCGCTGCGGGGCCGAGGCCCGCCGGGCCGCGGCCGTCAGCCCCGACCAGGAGCCGCGATGCTTCTTTCCCGCCTTCGCCTCGCCGTGGCGCTCGTCGCCCTGGCAGCCGGCGCCGCGGCTCAGCCGCCGCTCGTCCCGGTCCCGAAGCTCGAGTCGCCCGTCACCGACCTCACCGGCACGCTGAGCGCCGATGAGCGCGCCTCGCTCGAGCGCGAGATCCGCGACTTCGAGGCGCGCAAGGGCAGCCAGATCGCGGTGCTCGTCGTGCCGACGACGCAGCCCGAGGCGATCGAGCAGTTCGGGATCCGGGTCGCCGAGGCCTGGAAAGTGGGCCGCAAGGGCGCCGACGACGGCGTGATCCTCATCGTCGCGAAGAACGACAAGCGCCTGCGCATCGAAGTCGGCTACGGCCTGGAAGGCGCCATCCCGGACGCCTACGCGAAGCGCATCATCACCGAGACCATCGCGCCGCGATTCGCCGCGGGTGACTTCGCCGGCGGCATCGACGCCGGGGTGAAGGCGCTCATGAAGCTCATCGAGGGCGAGCCGCTGCCGCCGCCGAAGCCGGCGCCGCAGCCCGGGGCGGAGGGCGATCTCGAGTCGGTGTTCGTGATCGTCCTGGTCGCGTCGATGGTGCTCGGCGGGATCCTCACCGCCATCTTCGGCCGGTTCTTCGGCTCGGCCGCCACCGGGGGCTTGGTCGGCGTGCTCACCTGGCTCATCGTCGGCGCGGTGTTCGCCGGCGTCGTGGGCGGCGTGCTCGCGTTCGTCTTCTCGCTCCTGCTCGCCGGGACGCGCGGCGGGTTCACGCGGGGCACCCACCGCGGGCGCGGGGGCTGGACGGGCGGGGGCTGGAGCGGCGGCGGCTGGGGTGGGGG
>JAOAEA010000161.1:297-682 GCA_026417035.1 Burkholderiales bacterium | reverse complement strand
CGGGCGGGCGTAGCGCCCCTCGCCCGCGCCAGCGGGAGAGGGGAGGGGGTGAGGGCAGCCTCTTCCCTAGTAAACACACATTCCTGCGAGTCGGTGTACAATAAAAAAAACAACTTACGCTGCGGAGCGCCCGTTTATGACCTACACGTCCTTTGCGTCGATCGACGAATTGCAGGCAGCCCTCGCCGAATATGCCTATATCGCCGATCGTGCCCTCACCACTGCCATCTTTCTGGCGCTGAAACTCAACAAGCCACTGCTGCTCGAAGGCGAGGCCGGCGTTGGCAAGACCGAGATCGCTAAGACGTTGGCGCGCATGCAGGGGCGCGAATTGATCCGGCTTCAATGTTACGAAGGGCTTGATGTCAACACGACGATCTACGAG
>JAOAEA010000161.1:0-287 GCA_026417035.1 Burkholderiales bacterium | reverse complement strand
AGGCGCAAGGCGCGGCGCAAAACACCGCTGCCCAGCAGAGCATCTTCGGCCCCGAGTTTTTGATCAAGCGTCCGTTATTGCAGGCAATCGAGGCCCGCGGCGATCAACCACCGATCTTGTTGATCGACGAACTTGACCGCGCTGATGAGGAGTTTGAAGCGTTCCTGCTCGAACTGCTCTCTGACTGGCAAATTTCGATCCCGGAGATCGGCACTATTCGCGCCGAGACGCCTCCAACCGTGATCATTACCTCGAACCGCACTCGTGAAGTGCATGATGCGCTCAAG
>JAOAEA010000160.1 GCA_026417035.1 Burkholderiales bacterium | reverse complement strand
GACTCAAGCTGATCGAACTCGGCCCGGGCGACGAGGGCCCGGAACATATCGCTTTCGGCCCCGACGGCAAGCTGTATGCGGCGGTCGCTTCCGGCCGCATCCTGCGCATGAACCGCGACGGCGGCGAGCGCGAGGTGTACGCACGCGTCGAGGGTGGCCGCATTCTGGGCTTCGACTTCGATGCCCAAGGCCGCATCGTCGCCGCCGACGCCTATCGCGGGCTGATCGCCATCGAGCCCGGCGGCAAGATCATCACCAAACTGCTCACGCAGGCCGGGCCCGACGACCCGATCCTGTACGCCGATGCCGTGGTGCTGACCAAGAGCGGCAAGATCTACTTCACCGACGCCAGCCGGCGCTTCGGGCCTGAAAAGTGGGGCGGCACCTTCAACGCCAGCGTGCTCGACATCCTCGAGCATTCGTCCACCGGCCGGGTGCTGGAGTTCGACCCGGCCACGCGCAAGGTGCGCACGCTGCTGTCGGGCCTGTGCTTTGCCAACGGCCTGGCGCTGTCGGCCGACGAACAGCATTTGTTCGTCGCCGAAACCGGCGAGTATCGGGTGTGGAAGCTGGCCGTCGACGCCGACAAACTCGACGCTGCCACGGTGCTGGCGCATACGGCCACGCGCCAGACGGTGGCGGCCAAGGCCAGCGTGCTGCTCGACAACCTGCCGGGCTACCC
>JAOAEA010000159.1 GCA_026417035.1 Burkholderiales bacterium | reverse complement strand
TCATCGATGCGGTCAACGCCGCAGTCGAGGATCTGCCGCAGGAACTGCGGCAGGCCATCACGCTGCGCGAGGTCGAAGGGCTAAGCTATGAGGACATCGCCGCATTGATGCAATGCCCGATCGGCACCGTGCGCTCGCGCATCTTCCGCGCGCGCGAGGCGATCGCCGCCCGACTGGAGGCGGTGGTCGAACGCAAATCGGGCAAGCGTTGGTGAGGCGATGCCCGCGAATGACGATGATGCGATGACGCAGCCAGCAACGCGACCGGTCGGTCAGCGCTGCTGGCGCGGCCCGCGTTGGCGAACGATGAGGTCCATTCCATGAGCCCGAATAGCGCAATGAGCCCGATCAACCCAGGTTCTGCAGCCGCACACGCGCAAGGCGATGCAGCCGAGGCCCGGGCCGCCGCCTGGGCCGAGGATTTGAGCGCGTTGTGCGACGGCGAACTGGGCGACGATCGTTCGGCGGGCGACTTGGCCGCGCGCGCGGCCCGCGATGCGGCCATGTCCGGGCGCTGGCTGGCTTATCACCGCATCGGCGATGCGCTGCGCTCGGCCGACCTGTGTCCGGCCCGCGATGAGCATGCCTTCCTCGACGCCTTTCGCGCCCGCTTGGCGGCCGAGCCGGCGGTGGTGCTGGCGCCCGCTGCGATCAGCGTGCCGGTGGCGACGGAACTGCGCGTGCGCCGCTGGCGC
>JAOAEA010000158.1 GCA_026417035.1 Burkholderiales bacterium | reverse complement strand
ATGCTGTTCCACCCTTGATTTCAATGCGTACCCCACTTCGGAAATCGTAGCATCGTCGCGCCCGGGCGCAAGGCGCAGGTTCAGGTAGACGAAGCTCGCCTGCGGCACGCTCACGCCGTCGGCCACCGCGCAATGCGCCGCCGGATAGGCGAACACGCGCACCCCGCCGGGCGGGAACACCGGCCGGCCCTGCCCGTCGCGCGCGGCCACCAGCGCGTCGGCCAGGCTGCGGCACAGTCGCGCCATGTCGGCCTCGGGCTCCAGCTGGGCGTCGTACAGGATGACCAGATGCGGCATGACGGGGGTGCGGTGGGCGTGCAGGCGTGATGCGCGGGTCGCCGCAGTCAAAGCCTGGCGGTTTCGGCGGCAAAGGCGCGATAACCCTGCGCCTGCGAGGCGCGCGCCGGCGGCAGCGCCCGGCCGTCGGCGGGCGTGACCGGAAACACGGCGTTGATCTGCCCGGTGCCCGAAGCGCCGAAGTACGGCGTGATCACCTCGGCCCGGCCGTCGTAGGCCGACCAACCCAGCGCGCCCAGCAGCATGGCCGTGTCGTGCATGAAGCCCTCGCCATGGCCCTTGGCGGCATATTCGGGCAGCATGGCGCAGAACTCGGCCCAGCGGCCCTGCTGCCATAGCTCGATGACGCTGCGGTCCAACTGCTCGAGCAACGGGCTCCAGATCTTGAATGCGTACTG
>JAOAEA010000157.1:455-698 GCA_026417035.1 Burkholderiales bacterium | reverse complement strand
GGTCCGCGGGGCGCCGTCCATCAGGCCGCCTCCGCCGGGGCGGGAACCGCCTCCGGGACCGGCGTCGCCCCGGCGAGCAGCCAGTCGCACCACGCGTCCAGCCCCTGGCCGCTCGCGGCCGACAGCAGCAGCGCCGGCAGCCCCGGGCGCAGCCGCCGCGCGCGCTCGACGCAGGCCCCGACATCGAACGCCACGTGCGGCAGCAGGTCGGCCTTGGTGATCAGCAGCAGGTCGGCGCGGGCG
>JAOAEA010000157.1:0-445 GCA_026417035.1 Burkholderiales bacterium | reverse complement strand
TGTCGGGGTACTTCAGCGGCTTGTCGTCGCCCTCCGGCACCGACAGCAGCACCACGCGCGCGCGCTCGCCCAGGTCCCACAGCGCCGGGCAGACCAGGTTGCCGACGTTCTCGATGAACAGCAGGCCGCCGGCGCCGTGCGGCCCTCCATCGGGGACCGCGGGGTGACGGTGAGGCGCCTCGGGGTGCGCGGCGGCGTGAACCTCGCCGTACTGGCGGTCGTGCGGGTGGTCGTGGGGATGGCCGTGCGCATGGTCGTGGTCGTGCGCATGGGCGTGGAAGTGACCGTGCAGCCGCTGCAGCGCCGCGGCCACCATCGGCGCGTTCAGGCGAAGGTTCAGGCGCAGACCACCACGGGCTGATCCGCTCTTCCACGCCGTACGACCCTTTGGCCCTATGCCGATTCCCTACCCGATAAGACACCCCTACTAGGGCACGCCCCTGTC
>JAOAEA010000156.1 GCA_026417035.1 Burkholderiales bacterium | reverse complement strand
GACCTAGACCTATCTTGCAAACCAGGAAGGGGGGCGATCGGCGACGCGCCTCGACCCCATCAGTCCTCAAGCCCAGTTGTAGCCCCTGGTTATGGGGCAGCTGGCGATGCTGCTATGCACCCTGTGGCGTGCGACGGCCAGCGCCTCAAGACTGCGGCAAGACGCTCAGCGCCAGCCGCAGCGCAATGATGCGCCAAATGAAAGACCCCACGCGGGCGGGGTCAGTGAGCGATAGTGGATAAAGGAGGCATGGTTATTTGGTGGAGCCGAGGGGGATCGAACCCCTGACCTTCGCATTGCGAACGCGACGCTCTCCCAGCTGAGCTACGGCCCCAACTGCAACAGGATGGCCGCCTTGTTGAGACGACCCGGGAAACATATTGTGCGTCATTCCCCAGGTCCTGACAAGGGCCTGCGCGGCTAGCGCGTGGTCGCGCGTACGGCATCATTCAGGGCGCGGGCATCGGCATGGGGTAAGGGGAGATAGAGCGCGCCCATCTCCTTAGCGAGCTCCCGTCCTTGCGGCTGCGGACGCGGGGAGATGTCGATCACCAGGGCGCTGATCTCCAAGGCCCGCACCAGGCGCGCTGAGGCCAGGGCCTCCTCAAAGGCCCGGGCGCGTCCGCCGCTGCCATCGCGCGCGACATTGGCCCGCCCATCGGTCATCAGGATCAGGACCGGGGTACCGCCGCGCCGCTGGAT
>JAOAEA010000155.1 GCA_026417035.1 Burkholderiales bacterium | reverse complement strand
GCTCGCGGGTGAGGATCGGTACATCCGTATCCGGTAGGACCAGGGCGATATGCTCAAACTCCGAGCCTTGGGCCTTATGCACGGTCAGGGCGAAGGCGGTCTCGACCGCCTGGAGGCGGCTTGGCAGGACCCAGCGGATGTCAGAGCTGGTCAAAAAGGCCACGCGCAATTGGGGCGCGTTAGACCCTGACCGTCGTTCGGCCCTGGTGGATCCAGGACCGCTGCCCCAAGGTAGCCTCAGCGCGATCCCGATGTCACCGTTCATCAGGCCGAGGGCATAGTCGTTGCGCGTCACCATCACCGGCCGGCCCTCAAACCAGGGCCGTTCAGCGGCCTCTGGGAGCAGGGCATGGGGGCCTTGGGCAAGCAGATGCTGGACCCGCTGATTTAACGCCTCAACCCCCCAGGGCCCCTGGCGCACCGGGGTGAGCAATTGGAAATGCCCATAGGCGCGAAGCACTGCACGCGCCCAGCTATCGAATGCCTCGGGATCCGCAGCAGGGGGTGGGCGCCGAGATTCGAGCACGGCGAGATAACCCAAGGGGCTGGCTTGTAGGCGATCGCCCGTCGGACCGGGAGCGGGTGTAGGCTGGATGAACGCCGCGAGATCCATCCCTGATGGCGGTGATGGCGATCGGTTGGCGGACGGCGCCTCGCTTGTCCAGCCTAGGGATGATCCTGCCGGTAGCTTGGGTCCTAAGG
>JAOAEA010000154.1 GCA_026417035.1 Burkholderiales bacterium | reverse complement strand
CCCGAGCGCGAACTGCACCCACAGCAACCACAGCAGCAGGATGTCGCTGGTGCGCTGGGTGGCGCGGCTACGCGGATGGGACAGGCGGCGGTGCAGCAGCAGCGACACGCCGATAAAGCCCAGCAACCCGAACACCCCGCCCGACACCATCGCCAGCACCTGCTTGGCGCCGGCGCTGATGAAGGGTTCGTAGACGAAGTGCGGGGTCAGCATACCGACCGCGTGCCCGAAAAACAGGAACAGGATGCCGATGTGAAACAGATTGCTGCCCAGACGCAGTTGCCCCGCGCGCAGCAGCTGCGACGAGTCGCTCTTCCACGTGTACTGATCGCGGTCGAAACGCAGCAGGCTGCCCAGCAGGAACACCGCCAGACAGATGTAGGGGTAGTAGCTGAAGAAGAAGGTGTTGAGCGCATTCATGGCCTGGCTCCGTTGGGTGACTCTGTCTCAAGCGACGCCCGCCGCGGCCGGGTCGCGGCGGCGAACGAACTGGACCGGCTGTTCATGGCCCCGCACGGCCGTGCTGGGACAGTTGCCGAATGCCTCGGGCTCCTCCCAGCTCGCATCCAGCGCGGGCTCCTCCGCCGGCTCGGCGGGCTCGACGCGCTGGCCGCACGCCTCGAGCAGCGCCGCGAGCACCTCCGCGTAGGCGCTACGGCGCCGCTGCAGCGCACCGATGATCGCGTTGACGATGTGCGCCAC
>JAOAEA010000153.1 GCA_026417035.1 Burkholderiales bacterium | reverse complement strand
CCTGCGTTGGCGGTGAAACCATGTAACACCGCCTAAGACTATCACAGCGTCACAAAAGTTCACGGCGTCGGCTCGGTGACAAAGCCGATGCCGCGCACGCCGGCGCGCTGCGCCGCCGCCAGCACCCGCGCGACGCGCTCATAGCGCACATCCCGGTCGCCCAGCAGGTGCAGGGGGGGCTGTGCATCCAGAGCGGCGATTTCTTCCAGTCGTTGTTCCAATTCGGCGTCACTTAAGGTTTGATCGTTCCAACGGTAGCTGCCGTCGGCCTGCACCAGCAGCCGGACCGCCTCTGGTGGGGGTTGCAGGCGCTCGGCGCTGGCCTGTGGCAAGTTGACCTGCACGGCGTGCCGCATGACGGGAATGGTGATCATGAAGACGATCAGCAGCACCAGCATCACGTCGATCAGCGGGATCATGTTGATCTCGCTCATCAGCTCGCCTTCTTCTTGATCATTGATCGAAATGGCCATATGGAATGCCTCTAGTGATTCCAAAAATCGAACAGACTACCCTTTAAGAACGGGCGTTGGCAACAGGCAGCGGACGCACGGCCGCACCGGCAGCTGGCGCGGGTGAAGCAGCGGCGACCCGGGTTCCGGTGACAAAGTAAGCGTGCAACTCATGGGCAAAGCGGTTGACTTGATGCATCAGGCTTTTGTGCCCCCGCACCAGGGCGTTGTAACCCAGGACAGCCGGTATTG
>JAOAEA010000152.1 GCA_026417035.1 Burkholderiales bacterium | reverse complement strand
GGATCAGGCTGCATTACATCTATCCCTATCCCCAGGTCGATGAGCTGGTCGCCCTGATGGGCGAGGGGGCGATCCTGCCTTATCTGGATATCCCCCTCCAGCATGCCAGCCCTAGGATCCTGCGCGCCATGCGCCGACCGGCAGCAACCGAGCGGGTCCTGGAGCGCATAGAACGCTGGCGTGCGCTCTGTCCGGAGTTGGTGTTGCGCAGCACCTTCATCGTCGGCTTCCCCGGCGAGACCGAGGCCGACTTTCAGGAGCTCCTTGACTTCTTGCGCGCTGCCCAGATCGATCGGGTGGGCTGTTTTATCTACTCGCCGATCGCTGGGGCCCAGGCCAATGAGCTGCCCCAGCCAGTGCCCGAACCGGTCAAGCGCGAGCGGTTTGAGCGCCTGATGGCCATCCAGGCCGAGATCAGCCGGTTACGGCTTGCCCGACGCCTCGGCCAGCGTCTGACCGTTTTGGTAGATCGGGTGGAGGAGGAGGCAATCATCGCCCGAAGCTATGGCGATGCCCCGGAGATCGATGGTCAGGTGATCATCGAGGGGGCCTGGGAGAGCGAACCGGGCGACTTCATCGAGGTCGAGGTCATAGATACAGATACCCATGACCTCTGGGCGCGCCCGGTCGAGGTGTAGGGTGCGCAATGCGCACCCTACACCTTTAAGGGAATGCCGGCCCGCTTTGCTTGCCGAGCCTCTTAAGGAT
>JAOAEA010000015.1 GCA_026417035.1 Burkholderiales bacterium | reverse complement strand
CGGCCCGGCCACGAACCACGGGATGTTATCCAGCGTCCCGCTCTCGGCCTCGATGTAGCCGTAGGGATCCTCCATCACGTAGCGGTCCCCCAGGGCCAGTCCCGGCTCCTTCGCCCGCGGGCGCACCTGGTAGATCGCGGTGACCCCGGGCACCGTCCTGTAGATGAACTCCCCGGCCTCGGCCTTGCACAGCGCCCGCCAGTACTCGAGCGCGCTCATGCCCGGCCGATACACCGACTCCCTGGGCGCCTCCGGCCACTTGATCGGCGCGGGCTTGCCGACGTGGTGGGGCCAGGTCTCGGGGCTCTCCCGGCGCCTGAGGATCAGCCGCTCGCAGTGCCCCTCGTTGGGCCGGCCGTTGCGCCGGCATTCGTAGTACTTCGCCGGGTCGTAGCGCTCGCCGAAGTGCTCCCGGCGCGCCGGATCGAACGGCGGCTGCAGCGACAGAAACACCCGCAAACACGCGCTGTAGTGCCGGATGTCCTTGTAGGGCAGGTTGCACGGGAAAACCCGCTGCACGAGCTCCGTGTACCACTCGGGCTTGACCACCGCGAGATCCTCGGCCGTGGGCGCCGGCACCCCGGCATGGCTGTAGCGCGGCGCAGCCGTGGTCGCGCTCTGGCCGAGCGCCGCGAAGGGCAGCACGAAAAGGACCCAGACGAGCGCCGCGGGTGAGGGCGGTCGCCGCGCCGAGAGCCCGGTGCGCGCTGTCGGTCGACTGCCCGCTCGTGCCCGCATCCTCGCTCCCCGGACCGCCCCCTTGGCCCTCGTGCGGGCATTCTCGGCATACGGATACCGATACGTCAATCCGAGCAGAAGACGAATGCTGCGCCGGATGCGAACGAGCGCCTGACCGCCGGATCGGGTGGCACGGGGCCGCACACCCAAAGAGAGCGAGCCGGCGCGCCAAGTCGCCCGGCGCTCGCGACATGCCCTCGCGAGCCGAGCCGTCGGCTCGCTCCTCTCGAGCCAAGACGACGAAGCCCGCGTTCGCGGGCTTCTCATGTCTTGGCGGAGAGGGTGGGATTCGAACCCACGATACCCTTGCGGATATTCCGGTTTTCGAGACCGGCCCGTTCAACCACTCCGGCACCTCTCCGTCTCGGGATCCGGTGACGCGCGCGGACCGATCGGCCCGTCTGCCCCGCCGGCAGGGCGCGGATTGTAGCACGCGAGCGGCGGCGCCCCTACTTCTGCGGCTCGATCAGCTCGAGGCCATTCATGTAGGGCCGCAGCGCTACCGGCACGTCGATGGTACCGTCGGCGCGCTGGTAGTTCTCCATCACGGCGACGAGCGTGCGCCCGACGGCGAGCCCGGAGCCGTTCAGGGTGTGCGCGAGCTCGGGCTTGCCCTTCTCGTTGCGGAAGCGCGCCTGCATGCGCCGCGCCTGGAACGCCTCGAAGTTGGAGCAGGACGAGATCTCGCGGTACGCGTTCTGCCCCGGCAGCCACACCTCTATGTCGTAGGTCTTCGCGGCGGAGAAGCCCATGTCGCCGGTGCAGAGGGTGACGACGCGATACGGCAGGCCGAGGCGCTTCAGCACCTCCTCGGCGTGGCCCGTGAGCTCCTCGAGGTGCTCGTACGAGCGCGCCGGGTGCGCGATCTGCACCAGCTCCACTTTGTCGAACTGGTGCTGGCGGATCATGCCGCGCGTGTCCTTGCCGTAGGAGCCGGCCTCGCTGCGGAAGCACGGCGTGTGGCAGACGAACTTGAGCGGCAGCCGCTCGAGCGGGACGATCTCGTCGCGCACGAGGTTCGTCACCGGCACTTCGGCCGTGGGGATGAGGTAGAACTCGCCCAGGTCGCCGCGCGGCACCGCGAAGAGGTCCTCCTTGAACTTCGGCAGCTGGCCCGTGCCGAACATGCTCGCCGCGTTCACCATGTAGGGCGCGTACACCTCGGTGTAGCCGTGCTCGCGCGTGTGCAGATCGAGCATGAGCTGCGCGATCGCCCGGTGCAGCCGCGCGATCGGCCCGGTCATCACAGCGAAGCGGCTGCCGGCGATCTTCGCGGCGCGATCGAAGTCGAGGCCGCCGAGCGCCGCGCCGAGGTCCACGTGGTCCTTCGGCGCGAAGTCGAACCGGCGCGGCGTGCCGACGCGCCGCACCTCCACGTTGTCGTCGGCGGACCTTCCCGTCGGCACGCTCGCGTGCGGCACGTTCGGGATCATGGCGAGGAACTCCATCATCCGCGCCTGGATGCGGCCGAGCTCGTCCTCCAGTTTCCCCAGCTCGGCGTTCACGGCGGCGGCCTCGGCCATCAGCGCGGCGCCGTCCTCGCCCTTCGCCTTCGCCTGGCCGATCTGCTTCGCCAGGGCGTTCCGTTTCGCCTGCAGCTCCTCGGTGCGCGTCTGCACGACCTTGCGGTCGCTCTCGATCGCCTGGAACTTGGCGGCGTCGAGGTCGAACGGCCGGTCGGCGAGCCGCTTCGCCGTGGCCTCGAAGTCCTTGCGCAGGAGCTGGATGTCGAGCATGGGGGCCGGGGATGGTGAGGGGTCGTGGACCGGGGTCGCGTTACTTGTTCTTCGCCTGTGCGTCGAGGCTGCGCAGGTGCGCGAGCTTTTCGGCGATCCGCGCCTCGAGGCCGCGGTCGGTGGGCCGGTACCACTCGACCTTCGGCATCCCGTCCGGGAAGTAGGTCTCGCCGGCCGCGTAGGCCTCGGGCTCGTCGTGCGCGTAGCGGTACTCTCGGCCGAAGCCGAGCTCCTTCATGAGCCGCGTCGGGGCGTTCCGGAGGTGCGCCGGCACCGGCCGCGACCCGTCGTCGGCGACGAAGCCGCGGGCCGCATTGTAGGCGACATACGCGGCGTTCGACTTGGCGGCGCACGCGAGGTACAGCACCGCCTCGGCGAGCGCGAGCTCGCCCTCGGGCGTGCCGAGCCGCTCGTAGGTCTCCGCGGCGTCGAGCGCGAGCCGCAGCGCGCGCGGGTCGGCGAGCCCGATGTCCTCCACGGCCATGCGGATGATCCGGCGGGCGAGGTAGCGCGGGTCGGCGCCGCCGTCGATCATGCGCACGAACCAGTAGAGCGACGCGTCCGGGTCCGAGCCGCGCACCGACTTGTGCAGCGCCGAGATCTGGTCGTAGAAGGCGTCGCCGCCCTTGTCGAAGCGCCGCAGGTTCCGCGCGACGGCATTGGCGACGAACTCGCCGTCCACCGCCGTCACGCCTTGCGCCGCGGCAGCGGTGCGCACGACCTCGAGGAGATTCAGCAGCCGCCGCGCGTCGCCGTCGGCGAGCCCGATGAGGCGCTCGCGCGCGGCCGCGTCGAAGGCGAGCGCCCCGAGCGCGCGCTCGCGGGCGCGGTCGAAGAGCCGCCCGAGCTCTTCCTCGGTCAGGCTGCGCAGGACGTAGACCGCGGCGCGCGACAGGAGCGCGCTCACGACCTCGAACGACGGGTTCTCGGTGGTCGCGCCGATGAAGGTGAAGAGGCCCTGCTCCACGTAGGGCAGGAAGGCGTCCTGCTGCGCCTTGTTGAAGCGATGCACCTCGTCCACGAAGACGATGGTCGGCCGGCCCTGCCGCGCGAGGACGTCCTTCGCGTGGGCGACGGCCTCGCGGATCTCCTTCACGCCCGAGAGCACTGCGGAGATCTGCACGAACTCGGCGTTGAACACGTGCGCCATGAGCCGCGCGATGGTCGTCTTGCCGACGCCGGGCGGGCCCCACAGGATCATCGAGTGCGGCTTGCCCGACTCGAAGGCGAGCCGCAGCGGCTTGCCCGGTCCGAGCAGATGCGACTGGCCCACGACCTCGTCGAGCGTGCGCGGGCGCAGGAGCTCGGCGAGCGGCGCGAGCGGCGAGACCGGCGCCGGCACTGCGGCGGGAGCGGAGTCGAAGAGGTCGGACATGGCCGGCAGCCGGGGATCAGGAGCCCGAAGAGGCAAGCGAAGCGCGATCCCCGAATCCCGAAGCCCGAGTCCTGAATCCCGAAGCCCGAACGCGGGATCGGATCCCGATCATGGCTCGCCGATCACGTCCGCCCCCTTCGGCGGCGCGAAGCGGAAGAGCGAGGCGTCGAGCGCCGGGTTGCGCTCGAGCTTCGTGAAGCGCAGCAGCGTGGTCTGGCCGAAGCTGTCGACGAGCTCCATCGCGCGGGGGCCGTCGGGCCCGAAGCCCATGCGGATGCGCTCGAAGTTGCCCTCGCGATCCCTGGGGACGGCCTCGACCCACTCGAGGCCGTCCTTCGCGCCTTCGTCGCGCAGCGTGAACGCCTTGAGCGCCTCGTTGTTGCCGGCGAGCAGCGCCGCCGGCGTCGCGCCGAGCGCGAGGTCGAGCTTGCGCACCGTGACCTGGTTGAGGTCCTCGTCGTAGATCCAGACCTTCGCGCCGTCGCCCACGATCACCTGCGCGTAGGGCTTGGCGTAGGTCCAGCGGAACTTGCCTGGCCGCGAGAACGCGAGCGTGCCTTTGGACGTCTGGGTGACGCGGCCGCTGCGGTCGTGGATCTTCTGCTCGAACTCGCCGCGCATCGTACGCGTTCCGGCGGTGAACTCGCCGAGGCGGTCGATGCCGCCGGCGTGCGCAGGCGCTACCACACCCAGCGCGGAGATGCAGAGGGCCGCGGAGACGACCATGCGCCCGATGCCTCCGCGGCGTCTCGCCGCCCACGCCGACGTCGTGCCGGGGTCGAGCATGAGTTTCTCCGCGTCCTCTGCGCGCGCTGCGTCGAAGCCTCGGTCAGCCTTCCGCCCGGCTCGGCACGATCACCTCGCGGTTGCCGTTCGCCTGCATCGGCGACACCAGGCCCGCGGCCTCCATCTGCTCGATGAGGCGCGCCGCGCGGTTGTAGCCGATGCGCAGGTGGCGCTGCACGAGCGAGATCGACGGCCGGCGCGTGCGCAGGACCACCTCGACCGCCTGGTCGTAGAGCGGATCGGCCTCGCCGCCGCCCTCGCCCGCCACGCCCTCGCCGGCAAAGTCCTCCGGCGACTCGAGCACGCCGCCGACGTAATCCGGCGCGCCCTGCTGCTTGAGATACTCGACGACCCGGTGCACCTCCTGGTCGGCGACGAAAGCGCCGTGCACGCGCTGCGGCAGCCCCGCCCCCGGCGGCAGGTAGAGCATGTCGCCTTGGCCGAGCAGCGCCTCGGCGCCCTGCTGGTCGAGGATGGTGCGCGAGTCGACGCGCGCGGAGACCTGGAACGCGATCCGGGTCGGGATGTTCGCCTTGATGAGCCCGGTGATCACGTCCACCGACGGGCGCTGCGTGGCGAGCACCAGGTGGATGCCCGCGGCGCGCGCCTTCTGGGCGATGCGCGCGATCAGCTCCTCGACCTTCTTGCCCGCGACCATCATCAGGTCGGCGAGCTCGTCGACGATCACGACGATGTAGGGCAGCTTGCCGAGCGGCACCGGGTTCTCGGCGGTGATGGTGTTGGGGTCGTGCAGGGGCTCGCCGCGCTTCTCGGCCTCCGCGATCCTGTGGTTGTAGCCGGAGAGGTTGCGCACGCCGAGCCACGACATCAGCTTGTAGCGCCGCTCCATCTCGCCGACGCACCAGGCGAGCGCGTTCGCCGCCTGCTTCATGTCGGTGACCACCGGCGCGAGCAGGTGCGGGATGTCCTGGTAGACCGAGAGCTCGAGCATCTTCGGGTCCACCATGACCAGGCGCACGTCCTTGGGCTCCGACTTGTAGACGAGCGAGAGGATCATCGCGTTGATCGCGACCGACTTGCCCGAGCCGGTGGTCCCGGCCACCAGCAGGTGCGGCATCTTCGCCAGGTCGGCCACGACCGGATTTCCGGAGATGTCCTTGCCGAGCGCGAGCGCGAGCGGCGAGTGCATGTCGTTGTAGACCTGCGAGGAGAGGATCTCCGAGAGACGCACGACCTGGCGCTTCGGGTTCGGGATCTCGAGGCCCATGTACGACTTGCCGGGGATGGTCTCGACCACGCGGATGGAGATCACCGAGAGCGCGCGGGCGAGGTCTTTCACCAGGTTGACCACCTGGCTCCCCTTCACCCCGACCGCTGGCTCGACCTCGTAGCGGGTGATCACCGGCCCCGGATGCGCGGCGAGCACCTTCACCTCCACGCCGAAGTCCTTGAGTTTCTTCTCGATGAGGCGCGAGGTGTACTCGAGCGTCTCGGCGCTCACGACCTCGCGGTCCGCGGGCGGCTCGTCGAGCAGCGCGAGCGGCGGCAGCGGCGTGTCGGGCAGGTCGTGGAAGAGCGGAACCTGCTTCTCCTTGATCACGCGCTCGGACTTGGGGATCTCGACCACCGGCGCCTCGATCCGGATCGGCTCGTGCTCGACGAAGCGCTTGCGCTCCTCCTCGACCACCGCCTCGCGCTCGACGGTCGCGATCTCGCCGGCCTTGCGGTCGCGCCGGCGCTGCCAGGCCGCCACCGCAGCGCCCCAGGCGAGCTCGATCCCGGCGCCGATCACCTCGCTCACCGCGAGCCAGGAGATCCCCGTGAAGAGGCTGAAGCCGATGGCGACCGCGGTGATGAGGACGAGCGTCGCGCCGGTGAAGCCGAACGTGCGCGCCATCCACTCCGAAGCCGCGAGCCCGAGCATGCCGCCGGGCGCGAGCGGGAGCTCCGCCCGCAGGCCGTGGAAGCGCAGCGCCTCGAGGGCGCTCGAGGCGACGATGAGCAGCGCAAAGCCCGAGAGCGCGACGATGAGCGGGCGCCGGTCGCTGATCGAGCTGCCGTCGAGCCGCCGGTAGCCCCAGACGACCACGTACACGAAGAGCAGGACCCACCACCACGCCGAGACGCCGAAGAGGTAGAGGAGCACGTCGGCGACCCACGCGCCGGCGCGGCCGCCGGCGTTCGCGACCCGCTCCACGGTCGCGCTGTGCGACCAGCCGGGGTCACCGCGGCTGAAGGTGGCGAGCACCAGCGCGAGATACCCCGCGACCGCGATCAGCACGAACCAGCGCGACTCGCGCAGGAGCGTGGCGATCTTGGCGGGAAGCGGGGCTGCGGCGTTCGACGTCACGGGGCGGGTCCGCCCGGGCGGGGCCGGACGCGGGATGCGCCCGGCGCAGCGGGGATTGTAGTCCGGGCCGGCGGCGGCTTCACCGGCCGGCGGCCCGGGCGCGCCCGAGGGCGCTCAGTGCGCCATCAGGATGTTGTCGCGCAGGAAGATGGCGCCGGCCTTCACCTCGATGTAGCCGCCGGTCTGCAGGTCCTTCATCACGCGGCTCACCATCTCGCGCGAGGCGCCGATCATCTTCGCGATGTCCTGCTTCGGGAGCTTCTTGGTGACCACCTTCTGGCCGTCGATCTCCTCGGACATCTCGAGCAGCAGGCGCGCGACGCGGCCGTACACGTCCATGAGCGCGAGGCTGCCGATCTTCTTGTCCGCGTCGCGCAGGCGCTTCACCAGGCCGCGCATCACGCCCATCGCGATGTCGAAGTTGTCCGAGAGGCACTTCTTGAAGTCGGCCTTCGACATGACGAGCAGCTCGCACGGCTCGATCGCGATCACCGTCGCCGAGCGCGGCGCGTCGTCCACGAGGCCCATCTCGCCGAAGAACTCGCCCTGCCCGAGGATCGCGAGGATCACCTCGCGGCCCTCGTCGTCGCTCATCATCACCTTGAGGCGGCCCGAGATCACGATGTAGAGCGCGTCGGTCGGGTCGCCCGCGTTGATGATGGTCGTGCCGCGCGTGTACGACTTGCGGCCCACCACCTTCGTGAGGAGCGAGAGCTGCGGCTCGGGCAGCTGCGCGAACAGCGGCACGTTCCGCAAGAGCAGGGTTGAAACAGCAGCAGGTCCGGCCATACGCCCTCCCGGAAGCAAACTTCGTTCCTTCGAATGTTAACAGATCGATCCCGCCACGGACCGACCGCCCAGCCTCTGCAATCTCTTGCGCGCCGTGCGCCGCCCGGTCAATACGCGAAGACCGCGACGAAATTCGCGCGCTTCTCGCCGAACGGGCTCGTCGCCGCGTCCTGCAGCACCCACGCGTAGTCGAAGCGCAGGCTCACGTTGTTGCGGTAGCCGACGCGGATGCCGAGGCCCGCGCTCGAGATGCCCTGCCGCGGGATCTCGGGGAAGACCGCGTTGTTGCGCGTGACGGCACCCCAGTCGTAGAAGCCGAGCGCGCGGATGCGCAGGCCCGCCACCGGGATGCGGTTGCCGACGTCCGGCGAGTAGAGCTCGACCGCCCCCTGGTAGCCGCGGTCGCCGACCACCTCGCGCTCGTAGAAGCCGAGCACCGAGTCGATGCCGCCGATGCCGAACTGCTCGCCGGGGACCAGCATGTCGCGGGTGTACTGCCACGCGCCGCGCGCGCGGAACTGGAAGTCGGCGGGCAGCGCCCAGAGGAAGTTCGCGCCCGCGCGCCAGATGTAGTAGTCGGCAGTCGCGCCGGGGCGCACCCGGTCGAAGGTCGCCTGGTCGCCGTCCGAGCCACCCGGGATGTTGCGGAAGTAGCCGCCGTACGCCCCGGCCTCCATCGCTTCGCCCCGCCAGGTTCCCGAGTACACCGCGCTCAGCGGGCGGACGGTGACATCGGGCACGAGGCTCACGCCGCTGCCGATCGGGATCACGCGGCTGTCGTACTTCTTCCAGTCGGCGCCGAAGGAGACGCGGTTCTCGAGCGAACGGAAGCGCGGCAGGTTCCAGTTGTACCGCGCCGAGACGACCGTGCCTTTCCCGGCCACGTTGAAAAGGCCCTGCACCACGCCCGAGTTGACGTCCGAGTAGGCGGCGAACAGCTCGACCGAATCGCCGAGCGAATAGATCGGGATCTTGTAGCTCCCGGCCACGATCGAGACCTCGCTCGGCTTCGAGACCGACGTGATGTACTGCGCGGCGAAGACGTGGTCGCGGTTCCAGAGGTTCGAGTTGAGGTAGCCGACGCCGACGCGGTATTGCCCCGTCGGCGGCGTGCCCGTGTTGTCGAACGAGAGACTGAAGCGCTGCGTGCGCTGGTCGGCCACGCGCACCGTGGCGTCCACCTCGCCCTCCTGCGCGCCGCTCTTCAGCACGACGGTGGTCTGCTTCGCCGGGTTCTCGTTGGCGAGCCGCAGGTTCTTCGCGAGCGCGTCGACGTTGGGCGCCTCGCCGGGCTTGAGCGCCGGCAGGCTCGCGCGGACGTTGGCTTCGTCGAAGAAGCGGTTGCCCTCGATGGTGACCCGCCCGAGGCGCGCCTCGACGACGCGCAGCGCCACCGTGCCGCCCTTCACTTGCTGCTCGGGCACGACCACCTGCACGGCGCTGTAACCCCGCGCCGCATAGGCTCTCTCGATGGCAGCGACCGCGGCCTGCACGTCCGCGAAAGTGCGTGCGGTGCCGACGAAGGGCTTCACCGCCGCGTCGATCTCCCCCGCGGAGAGGAGCGTCGCGCCGTCCACCTTGAAGCCGGTGATGTCGAACTGCGGTCCCGCGGGCGCCTGCGCCTGCGAGACGGCCGGCCCGGACGCCGCCGCGAGCGCCAATGCAAGCCCCGCGACCGTGGCGCGCAGCAGCGTTCTCATGTGGGTCGTCGTCTCCGGGTCATGGAACCTCGCGGCGAGTATAGATTGCGATTTTTTGAAAAACAAGCGGTTAGCTGGAGAAGTTCATGTGATGGCACAGATCCCGTTGGCGCCGGCGCAACGGCACGGCCGCTATAATTCCCGCGTCGGTGTCCCCTCCCCGCCCCGCGAAAGAAGAAATCTTCATGCCGAACAAGCCCTTGCGCCACGTGCGGCTGCTCATCCTCGGCTCCGGCCCGGCCGGCTACACGGCTGCGGTCTACGCCGCCCGCGCCAACCTCAGGCCCGTCCTCGTCACCGGCCTCGCGCCCGGCGGGCAGCTCATGACGACCACCGACGTGGACAACTGGCCCGCCGACTGGGAGGGCGTGCAGGGCCCGGCGCTGATGGAGCGCTTCCAGAAGCACGCCGAGCGCTTCGACACGGAGCTCGTGTTCGACCACGTCCATGCCGTCGACCTCTCCGCGCGCCCGATGCGCCTCGAGGGCGACGCGGCGGTGTACACCTGCGATGCGCTGATCATCGCGACCGGCGCGTCGGCCAAGTACCTCGGACTGCCCTCGGAGAAAGCGTTCATGGGCAAGGGCGTGTCCGCGTGCGCGACCTGCGACGGGTTCTTCTACCGCGGCCAGGACGTGGCGGTCGTCGGCGGCGGCAACACGGCCGTCGAGGAAGCGCTCTACCTCTCCAACATCGCGCGGCACGTCACCGTGATCCATCGCCGCGACAAGTTCCGCGCCGAGAAGATCATGCAGGCGAAGCTCTTCGACCGCGCGAACGTCACCGTGAAGTGGCATAGCGTGCTCGACGAGGTGCTCGGCGACGACTCGGGCGTGACCGGGGTGCGCGTGAAGAACGTGCAGACGGGCGCGACCGAGGAGCTCGCGGTGCACGGCCTCTTCGTCGCGATCGGCCACACGCCGAACACGGGCATCTTCGCCGGCCAGATCGAGATGGAGAACGGCTACATCGTGACGCGCGGGGGCCGCAACGGCATGGCCACCGCGACGAGCGTGCCGGGCGTCTTCGCGGCGGGCGACGTGCAGGACCACGTCTACCGCCAGGCCGTGACGAGCGCCGGCTCCGGCTGCATGGCCGCGCTCGACGCCGAGAAGTATCTCGACTCGCTCGCCTAGGCGCGCCGGGCCCGGGGAGCCCCGCCATGCCGCGCGAGAAGCGCCGCGAGGTCGATCCCGAGGACGTCGCCCTCTTCCGCGAAGCCGTGCGCGACGCCGTGCCGCTCGACGCCTCCGCGATCCGCGTCACCCGCCACCTCCCGATGCCGCCGGTGCCGGTGCAGTCGCTGCTCGACGAGCACGAGGCGCTCGCCGAAAGCCTCGCCGGGCCGCTCGACGCGGAAGCCGCGCTCGCGACCGGCGAGGAGGCGCACTTCGTGCGGCCCGGGGTCTCCGGCCACGTGGTGAAGCAGTTGCGGCGCGGGCGCTGGGTGGTGCAGGACGAGCTCGACCTGCACGGCATGACACGCATCGAGGCTCGCGCAGCGCTCGCCGCCTTCATGAAGGCGTGCGCGCGCGCCGGCCACCGCTGCGTGCGCGTGATCCACGGCAAGGGGCTCGGCTCGAGGAACCGCGAACCGGTGCTGAAGGGGAAGGTACGGGCCTGGCTCGCGATGCGCGAGGAGGTTCTCGCCTTCTGCCAGGCCCCGCCGGCGCAAGGCGGCGGCGGCGCGGTCCTGGTGCTGCTGCGAGGCCGGCTCTGAGGAGTCGGGACCGAGGATCGAGAGCGCGATCCCCGATCCGGCCGTCAGATCGCCGCTTCGTTCGTCTCGCCGGTGCGGATGCGCACGACGTGCTCCACCGGCATCACGAAGATCTTGCCGTCGCCGATCTTGCCGGTGCGCGCGGCCTTGACGATGGCCTCGATCGCCTGCTCGACGAGGTCCTCGGGGACGACGACTTCCACCTTGACCTTGGGCAGGAAGTCCACGACGTACTCCGCGCCGCGGTAGAGCTCGGTGTGGCCCTTCTGGCGGCCGAAGCCCTTGACGTCGGTCACGGTGAGGCCGCTCACGCCGACCGTCGCGAGCGACTCGCGCACCTCGTCGAGCTTGAACGGCTTGATGACGGCTTCGATCTTCTTCATCGCGCTTCCCCCGGCGGACTGCGTTGCGGCCGAGTATAGCAGGGGCACTCGCGCGCGGCCCCGCCTTGCCCCGGCGCCGGAGTGCGCCAATAATCGGCGGCCCCGAGGAGAAAGCAACCGATGCCGAGCGGCACCCGGCTCGACCACTGGTCGGCGAAGTTCTACACGTTCTTCAAGCGCTACGACGAGGCGATCGCGGTCCTCGCGGGCATCGTGCGCAAGGACCCGCGCGACAAGGCGGCGTGGAGCACGCTCGGCTGGCTCTACGGGCAGCAGAAGGACCTCCCGGCGGCCGCCGCGGCGCTGGAGCGCGCGGTCGCGCTCGATGCGGGCGACTACGCGGCGCACTTCAACCTCGGGTTCGTCTACCAGGAGCTCGGACGGGGCGACGCGGCCATCCGCGAGTTCGACGAGACCATCCGCCTCAAGCCGACCGAGGACCGCGCGTGGTACGGGCGCGGCCTCATCCACCTCAACCGCCGCGACTTCGACCGCGCGATCCCGGACCTGAAGCAAGCGGCGAAGCTGCAGCCCTTCAACCCGTACGCCGGCTACTACCTCGCGGTCGCCTACCAGCTCTCGGGCCAGTTCGAGCGCGCCGTGAAGGAGTACAAGCGCATCAAGGGCTTCGACCCGAAGATCGCCGCGCAGACCGCGCGCGACATCGGCTACACCGATCCGGAGCCGCGCTAGCCGCCGTGCGCCGGCGCAGGCGCTGCACGAAGCCGGCGGCAGCCGCCCCCCTGGATCGCCCCTGAGCCGTGGCCAGCGAATCCATCCGCATCGCCGCAGACCCCGCCACGCTCGACGCGGCGCGGTGGAACCGGCTCGCGGGCGCGAACCCTTTCGTGCGCCACGAGTTCCTCGCGGCATTGCACGAGACCGGCTGCGCAACCGCGCGCACCGGTTGGGCGCCGCAGTTCCTGGTGCTCGAGCGCGGCGGGGCGCTCGCCGGCGCGATGCCGCTATATCTCAAGTCGCACTCTTACGGCGAGTATGTCTTCGACTGGGCGTGGGCGGACGCCTACCACCGGCACGGGCTCGAGTACTACCCGAAGCTCCTCGCCGCGGTGCCGTTCTCGCCGGTCTCGGCACCGAAGCTCCTCGCCGCCGACGAAGCCGCGAAGCGCGCGCTCGTGGCAGCGGCGCTCGCCCTCGCGCCCCGGGCCTCGTCACTGCACGTCCTGTTCCCGGAGCCCGACGAGGCGCGCATGCTGGCCGAGGCGGGCTGCATGCTGCGCCGGGGCGTGCAGTTCCACTGGATGAACCGCGGTTACGCGGACTTCGAGGCCTTCCTCGCGACGCTCTCGCACGCGAAGCGCAAGAAGATCCGGCAGGAGCGGCGGCGGGTGCGCGAGGCGGGCGTGCGGCTGCGCCGCCTCACGGGCGGCGAGATCGGTCCGGCCGAGTGGCGGTTCTTCGCACGCTGCTACGCCAACACCTACCGCGCGCACCTCTCGACGCCCTACCTCAATCACGCGTTCTTCGCCCGCATCGGCGAAACGATGGCGGAGCACCTGCTGCTCGTGCTGGCCGAGCGCGGCGGGCGCCCGATCGCCGCCGCGCTCGACCTGTTCACCGGCGAGCGGCTCTACGGCCGTTACTGGGGCGCGATCGAGCACGTGCCCGCGCTACACTTCGAGGCCTGCTACTACCAGGCGATCGAGTTCGCCATCGAGCGCGGCATCGGTGTCTTCGAGGGCGGCGCACAGGGCGAGCACAAGCTCGCGCGCGGATTCCTGCCGGTGGAGACGCTCTCGGCGCACTGGCTCGCGCATCCCGAGTTCGCGGACGCGGTGCAGCGCTTCCTCGACCGCGAGAGCGCCGGCGTGGAGCGCTATCTCGACGAGCTCGCCGAGCGGGCGCCGTTCAAGAAGCAGGGGTGAGGAGCCACGAGTCAGGCTTCCGGGGTCGGGGTCAAGCGAGCTGATGCTGCGAGTCGTGGAGCGTGGATCCCGGGTCCCAGATCCTGAATCCCGCGTCCCCGATCCCGCCTTCAGAACTTCGGCTTGCGCTTCGCCCGTTTGAAACCGGCGATGCCGTCGAGGATCTCCTTCTTGGCCTCGTCCGGGCCGACCCAGCCGATCACCTTCACCCACTTCCCGCGCTCCAGGTCCTTGTAGTGCTGGAAGAAATGCGCGATCGAGGCGAGCTGCGCCTCGGGGAGGTCGCGCGGCGTCTCGATGTCGCGGTAGAGGCCCGAGAGCTTGTCGATCGGCACCGCGAGGAGTTTGGTGTCGTCGCCGGCCTCGTCCTCCATCTTCAACAGCCCCACCGGCCGGCAGCGCACCACCGCGCCGGTCACGATCGGCACCGGCGCCATCACCAGCACGTCCACCGGGTCGCCGTCCCCGGAGAGGGTGTGCGGGATGTAGCCGTAGTTGCACGGGTAGAACATCGCCGTCGAGAGGAAGCGGTCGACGAACATCGCCCCGGTCTCCTTGTCGACCTCGTACTTGATCGGCGCGGAGTGCATCGGGATCTCGATGATCACGTTGAAGTCGTTGGGGATGTCCTTGCCCGAGGTGACGCGGTCGAGGTTCATCGGCGCTTCTTTCTTGAGCGGGTTGTCGGGAAGCCGCGAGCTTACACGCTCGCCCTCGCGGCGTGCTCGGCCGCGTCCCGCCGTTCCGCGCCGGTGAACACTTCACAGAATGCGCGTCATCAATGCCGGCTTCCGCCGGCCGGCGCCCGGTAGCCTGCGATCGCAGCACGGGAGAAGACGCGGAGGACAAGATGCTCGCCGGGACCGCCGCCCTAGAGGGCTTCGCAGCAGCGCACGACGCGGCGCGCGGCGCCGCGCCGGCGGCGGCCCCGGCGATGGCGGACTTCGTCGCCGACGACGGCGAGCCGATCCGCGTCTGGCGGCTCGGCGCGGGCCGGCCGGTGCTCCTGCTCCACGGGCTCACCTGCTCCCACCGCGACTGGGCGGAGGCGGCGCGCATCCTCGCGCAATCCCATGAAGTCTTCGCCTGGGAAGCACGCTCGCACGGGCCGCTCGAACGCCGGGGCACGGACGAGCCGGGCATCGCTCGCATGGCGCGCGACCTCGATAACCTGATCAGCCACTTCGGGCTGCGCGACGCGGTCGTCGTCGGCCACTCGATGGGCGCCGCCGTGGCGCTCGAACACTTGCGGCGGTTCGGCAGCGCGCGCGTCGCGGCCTTGTGCCTCGTCGATCACTCGCCCTGCCTCGTCGCGTCGCGCGGCTGGCGGTTCGGCGTGCGCGGCGCGGCGCTCCTCGCGCGGAGCTTGCGGCTCGCCGCCGCGCTCGGCGCCGACGCGGGGGGGCTTGCGTTGCGCGCCCTCGCCGTCGCCTGCAAGGACGTGCCCGAAGAACCGCGCGCCGCTGCGGCCGAGCGCGACGCCTGCGCACGCCGCAACATGCGGTCGCTCGCGCGCATCCTCGAGACGGTCCTCGCCGCCGACCATCGCGAGGTGCTGGCGCGGATCGACGTGCCGGTGCTCGGCGTGTTCGGCGGCGCGAGCCCGCTCTACGCGCGCGTCCCGCTCACGCGCTACTACGCCGCCGCGATCGCCGATTTCCGCGGCCTCACGTATCCGGGCGCTGGGCATTCGCCCCACCGCGAGGCGCCGGCCCGGTTCGCAGCCGACCTCGCGGCATTCATCGCCGGCGCGGTGGCGGAGCGCCGCGCCCGGCGCGCCGCCGCTTGAACGGCGCATCGCGCGTTGACCCTGCGCGACGGCGGCGCGGATAATCGGCCGCCCGGCCGCGACCCGGCTGCGGCGGGAAGGAGGCAGGCGCGGTGCGGCTCAGGGACAAGGTTGCGATCGTCACCGGCGCGGGATCGGGATTCGGCGAGGGCATCGCCCGGCGCTTCGCCGAGGAAGGCGCGGCCGTCGTCGTGAACGACATCGACGGCGGCGCCGCCGAGCGCGTGGCGGCGGCGATCCGCGGGGCGGGCGGGCGCGCGCTCGCGCTGCGCGGCGACGTCTGCGCGGGCGCGGACTGGGCCGCGCTCGTCGACGGCGCGGTGACGGCGTTCGGCCGCATCGACACGGTGGTGAACAACGCCGGGTGGACCCACCGCAACAAGCCGCTCCTCGAGGTGACCGAGGCGGAGTTCGACCGCGTGTACGCGGTCAACGTGAAGTCCGTCTACCTCTCCGCGCAGCACGCGGTGCCGGTCTTCCGCCGGCAGGGCGGCGGAAGTTTCGTGAACATCGCGTCGACCGCGGGCGTGCGGCCGCGGCCCGGGCTCACCGTCTACAACAGCTCCAAGGGCGCCGTGATCACGATGTCGAAGTCGATGGCGGCCGAGCTGGGCCCCGACCGCATTCGGGTGAACTGCATCAACCCGGTGTTCAGCGACAGGACGGCGCTCTCGGCGGAGTTCGCGGGCGGGCCGCTCACGCCAGAAGTGCTGGCGAAGTTCCTCGCGACCATCCCGCTCGGGCGCTTCTCGACGCCGCTCGACATCGCCAATGCGGCCCTCTTCCTCGCTTCCGACGAGGCCGCGTTCGTGACCGGCGCCTGCCTCGAGGTGGACGGGGGGAGGTGTGTTTGAGGATTCAGGATTCAGGATTCAGGATTCGGGATTCGGGATCTGGGATTGAGAGCCCAATCCTCGATCCTCGGTCCTCACTCCTGAATCCTCACTCCTGCCTCCTCAGCCCCCCGAGAAGCGCGGCGACCTGGCGCTCGCGCTTGCGCGGCTCGACAGGCTTGGCGCCGGCGGGCGCGCCCGGCTCCGCGGCCTGATAGGGCTGCGAGAAGATCGGGTCGGCAGGCTTCGCCGGGGGTTTGGGCGATGGCTTGGCCGGCGCGGCGGCGCCGCCGGTGAGACGCGGCGCCTCGCGGTCGCGGCGGTCGCGGCGGCGCTCGGTGCGCTCCGGCATGAGCGAGGACGCGCGTGCCGCGTCCGGCCCGAAGCCGGCCACGATCTCGCGCGGGATTTCCTTGCGGATGGTCTTCTCGATCTCGGCGAGCTTCTCGTGCTCGTCCGGCGACACGAGCGACACCGCCTGCCCGGTCTTGCCGGCGCGGCCGGTGCGGCCGATGCGGTGGACGTAGTCCTCGGGCGTGTTCGGCAGCTCGAAGTTGACGACGAACGGCAGGTCCTCGATGTCGAGGCCGCGCGCCGCCACGTCGGTCGCGACCAGCACCCCCACCTTGCCCGCCTTGAACGCCTCCAGCGCCTCGATGCGCTCCTGCTGGCTCTTGTCCCCGTGGATCGCCGCCGCGTGCACGCCGTCGCGGTTCAACTGGTAGGCGAGCCGGTTGGCGCCCAGCCGGGTCGCGCAGAACACCAGGACCTGCCGGATGTCGCGCGAGCGGATGAGGTGCACGAGGAGGTCGCGCTTCCTCTCCCGCGGCACCGGATACACGCGGTGCTCGACGAGGTCGGCAGTGGCGTGCTTCGGCGCCACCTGCACCGTCACCGGGTTCGAGAGGAGCGACGCGCAGAGCTTGCGGATCTCGTCCGGGAAGGTCGCCGAGAAGAGGAGGTTCTGCCGCTTCGGCGGCAGCATCGCGATGATCCGCTTGACGTCGGGGATGAACCCCATGTCGAGCATGCGGTCGGCCTCGTCGAGGACGAACACCTCGACCTGCTGCAGGTTGAGCATCTTCTGCTGCGCGTGGTCGAGGAGCCGGCCGGGCGTCGCTACCAGGATCTCGACGCCGGAGCGCAGCGCCGCGGTCTGCGGGTCCATCGGCACGCCACCGAAGACCACGGTGGTGCGCAGCGGCAGGTATTTCCCGTAGGCGCGGAAGCTCTCCTCGACCTGCGCCGCCAGCTCGCGCGTCGGCGTGAGGATGAGCGCGCGCACCGGGTGGCGCGCCGGCGACATGCTCGTGTTGGCGTGCGGCGCGAGGCGCTGCAGGATCGGGAGCGCGAAGGCGGCGGTCTTGCCGGTGCCCGTCTGCGCCCCGCCCATCACGTCGCGGCCGGCGAGGACGACGGGGATCGCCTGCGCCTGGATCGGCGTCGGCGCGGTGTAGCCCTGGTCTGCAATGGCCCGTTGCAGCTCGGGGATGAGGCTGAGGTCGGCGAACGTGGTCAAGCAGCGAATCCTTCGTGGCGCGGCGGGAGCCCGGGGGCCCTTCCGGCCGCCCCGGCGCGCTCGCTCGACGAAGGGTTCAAGGGGAGGTTGCGGAAGGCCGGCGGGGATGCCGCTGAAACAGGCGTGGAGTATAGCAGACGGGAGGCCGTCGCCCGGCACGGGGCGCGCCTATAATCGCGCCCCTTCGGCAGCGCCCATGATTTCGATCCGCAACGCCATCCTCGCCCGCGGCGCCAAGCGACTCCTCGACGGGGCGAGCGCGGCCATCCACGCCGGCATGCGCGTCGGCGTGGTCGGCGCGAACGGCACCGGCAAGTCCACGCTCTTCGCGGCGCTGCGGGGCGAGCTCCATCCCGAGGGCGGCGACATCGACGTCCCCGCCGGCTGGACGATCGCGCACGTCGCCCAGGAGACGCCCGCGCTCGAGACCCCGGCGATCGAGTACGTGCTCGACGGCGACGCCGAGCTGCGCGAGATCGAGCGCGCGCTCGCGGCGGCCGAGGCCGAGCCCGGCGACGCGGAGGGCCACGGCGAGCGCCTGGCGCACCTGCACGACCGCTACGGCGCGGTGGACGGCTACTCGGCCCGCGCCCGCGCGGCGGAGCTGCTCTCGGGCCTCGGCTTCGCGACGGGCGAGCACGCCCGCCCGGTCGCGTCGTTCTCCGGGGGCTGGCGGATGCGGCTCAACCTCGCGCAGGCGCTGATGACGCGCTCGGACCTGCTGCTCCTCGACGAGCCGACCAACCACCTCGACCTCGACGCGATCATCTGGCTCGAGCGCTGGCTCGCGTCCTACGCCGGTACGCTGCTCCTCATCTCCCACGACCGCGACTTCCTGGATGCGATCGTCGGCGCGATCCTGCACTTCGACCAGGGGAAGCTCAGGCTGTACACGGGCAACTACTCCGCGTTCGAGGTGCAGCGGGCGGCGGCGCTCGCGCAGCAGGCGGCCCTCTACGCGCGCCAGCAGCGCGAGATCGCGCGGCTCGAGTCGTTCGTGAACCGCTTCCGCGCGAAGGCGACCAAGGCGCGTCAGGCGCAGAGCCGGATCAAGGCGCTCGAGCGCATGGAGCGGATCGTGCCGGCGCACGTCGACTCGCCCTTCTCGTTCCGCTTCCGCGAACGCGACGGCGCCCCGGATCCGATGCTGCGCCTCGCCGGGGCATCCGCGGGCTACGGCGGCGAGCCGGTGTTGGCGGACGTCGAGCTCACGATCCGCGCCGGCGCCCGCATCGGGCTCCTCGGCGCGAACGGCGCGGGGAAGTCGACGCTCATGAAGCTGCTCGCCGGCCGGCTCGCCCCGGGCGCGGGCGAGCGGATCGAGGGCAAGGGCCTCGCGGTGGGCTACTTCGCGCAGCACCAGCTCGAGGACCTGCGCGAGGACGACACCCCGCTCGGGCACCTGCAGCGCATGGACCGGCGCACGCGCGAGCAGGAGCTGCGCGACTTCCTCGGCGGCTTCGACTTCGCCGGCGACGCGGCGCTGCGGCCGGTCGCGGGCTTCTCGGGCGGCGAGCGGGCGCGGCTCGCGCTGGCGCTCGTCGTCTGGCAGCGGCCGAACCTCCTGCTGCTCGACGAGCCGACCAACCACCTCGACCTCGACATGCGCGAGGCGCTCGAGGTCGCGCTCGCCGAGTACGACGGCGCGATGGTGCTCGTCTCGCACGACCGCCATCTCCTCGCCACGGCCGTCGACGAGCTCTGCCTGGTCGCGGACCGGCGCGTCGCGCCCTTCGACGGCGACCTCGACGACTACGCCCGCTGGCTGCTCGAGCGCCGCGCGCCGCGCCGGGAGAAACAGGCGGCGGCATCCGAGCGCAGGGCCGAGCGCCGCGCCGAAGCCGAAGCCCGTCAGGCGCTCGCGGCGAAGCGCAAGCCGGTCCTGAGGAAGCTCGAGCGGCTCGAGGCCGAGATGGCGAAGCTCGCCGACGAGAAGAGGCGCGCGGAAGCCGCGCTCGCCGCGCCGGAGTTCTACGCGGGCGGCGACCAGAACCTCGTCACCGAGACGCTGCGCGCGCAGAGCCGCCTGGCGGCGAAGCTCGAGGCGCTCGAGGCCGAGTGGCTCGCGCTGCAGGAAGCGCTCGAGGCGATCGGCGCCGCGAACGCGTGAGGGGCCGCCGGGACCGCACCCGGAGGGCGCGCAGGCGCGGTCCTCAGTTGATCGTTTTCGGCGCGGCGTCGGCGGCCACGGCCTCCGCGCCCGGGACGGCGAGCTTGAAGCCCCACTCCGCGCGCGCGACCGCGTTCTGCAGGAGCCGCATGAAGCCGTGCAGCAGGCGGTCGTCGAGGGTGATGAAGATCCCCTGGCCCTGCGCCGGGAGCAGCCCGAGCACGGGCCGCCCTTCCGGGTCGCGGCGCGGCTCGATCCGGCCGACGAGGATCGGCGCCTCGCCGAGCGGGCGCGCGCGTTCGGGCTGCTGCTCGTAGGGCTTCGAGAAGTCGGCCTTGGCGACCGCCTTCTCGTGCTCGAAGCCGACCAGCGCGCGCCGCGCCTCGGGGCTCGGCTGGGTGACGATCTCGGGCTTGGCCTGCGCCATCGAGAGCAGCACCGGCCAAAGGCGCAGCGCGGCGCGCCGCGTGAGCCAGAGCATCACCTCCTCGTTGGAGCTCGTCGAGATGCGGACGAGGAGCCGATCCTCCGCGGCGACGTATTCGACCTTGAGCTGGTGCAGGCGCATGGCATGGCTCGCGATGCCCGCGTCATGGCGCGGACCACCTTCGGATGGTAGCGCACGGCCGGCGCCCCGCGCGAGCGCGCCCCCGCCGACCCCGCCTCGACCGTGGCGGCGTTCACACTCAGGCGCAAGCCGGGTCGCCGCGCGGTTGCGGGCCGCTACACTCGCGCCATGGAGGCCCACGGCGAAGACGAGGCGCTGATGCTCGCCTACCGCGACGGCGACGCGCGTGCGTTCGAGCGGCTCTACGCCCGGCACAAGGGCCCGGTCTTCCGTTACCTGCGCCGGCAGTGCGGCGGCGCCGCGGCGGCCGAGGAGCTGTTCCAGGACGTGTGGCTGCGGGTCGTGAGCGCCCGGGCGAGCTACGCGCCGAGCGCCAAGTTCACCACCTGGCTCTACACCATCGCGCACAATCGCCTCATGGACCACTACCGCAGCCTCGGCCGCCGGCCGCCGCACGCGAGCCTCGACGACGCGGCCGCGCCGGTTCCCGACCCCGCCGCCGATCCCGCCGAAGGCCCGGAGCGCGCGCTCGACCGCAAGCGCGCCGCCGCGCGGATCGTCGCCGCGGTCGAGGCGCTGCCCGATGCCCAGCGCGAGGCCTTCCTCCTCCAGCAGGAAGGCGGGCTGTCGGTCGAGGAGATCGCGGCGGCGACCGGCGTGCCGTTCGAGACCGCGAAGAGCCGGCTCCGCTATGCGCTCGCGAAGCTCCGCGCCGAGCTGGAGGACGTGCGGTGAGCGGCGCCGACCCGCGCGACCGCGAGCTCGCGAGCGTCTGGCGCGAAGCCTCTTGCGAGGACCCGCCGCGCCGCCTCGACGACGCGATCCTCGCCCGGGCGCGCGAAGCCGTCGCGGCTCGCGATGCCGGGCCGCCGAGCGAGCTCTGGCCGCTCGCGCACCCGCGCAGCTGGCTCATGCGCTGGCGGGTGCCGCTCGCGGTCGCGGCGACGCTGGTCGTGTCCGCGACGCTCACGCTGCTCGTCTACGACTACGGCATCGAAGCGCCCCCGCCGGTCGTGACCGATGGGCCCTTGCCGAAGGGCGCTCCGCCTGCCCGACCCGCCACGCCCGGGACGACGACGGACCGCGCCCCCGCAGCCCCCGCGCCGGAAGCGACGGAGCCGGCCAAGGCCGCCGCGGGTGCCCTGCCACCCCCGCCCGCCGCGACGCGCGAGGCGCCGAGCGCGACGCCGCCGCCGCCCGAGGCCGCGCCCGGCCGGGCAACCATGCCCGAGCGGGAGGGCGAGGCGCCAGGCGCATCGCGGGAGATGCCCGGGGCGCGCGCCCTCGGGCGTGCTCCCGCGGCCGCCGGGGACGTCGCGCCACGTACGGCACCCGCGCCGTCGGTGACGCCCGCCGCGCCCCCCGCCGCGGCACGGGACGCAGCGCTCCCCGCGCAGCGCGAGCAGGCCGCGCCGGATGCGGCGCGCGAGCAAGGCGCCGCGCTCGCGACGCCGGAGGCTTACGTCGAACGCATCCGCGAGCTGAGGCGCGCCGGCCGCGACGCCGAGGCACGCGCGCTCCTCGAGGAGCTGCGGCGCCGCTTCCCGGCGTTCGCGCTCCCCGAAGACCTCGAGGCCCGCTGACGACGCCGAGGCCGCGCGCGGTGCCGCCGCGCCGGGTGTGCTATTCGCTCGTGCTCGGGCTCCAGAACGCCTGGCTCACCATCGGCGAGGCGGCCAGGCGCGCCACCAGCGCGTCGAGCGCCTCGCCCTCGACCGAGGTCGCGGCGAGCGTCGCCTCGATCTCCACTTCGTCCTCGCCGAACGCGTGCACCGTCAGCTCGCGGCTCGGATACTCGCTGCGCTCGAGCTCCGCCTCGAGCATGGCCATCGCCGCCTTCTGGTGCTCGCGGCGCGCGATCACGTAGACGGTGTTCGTGACCTCGACCGACGGCACGTCGAGCGGCTGCCGGTTGATCGCGTTGACGACGGGCCGCAGCAGGGTATTGGCCCCGAGCACGAACGCGGCGCCGAGGATCGCCTCGAGCAGCAGGTCCGCGCCGGCCGCGGAACCGACCGCCGCCGAGCCCCACAGGGTCGCCGCCGTGTTGATCCCGCGGACGCTGCCGCCCTCGCGCATGATCACGCCCGCCCCGAGGAAGCCGACGCCCGACACGACGTAGGCGATGACGTGCAGCGCGCTCGGGCTGCCGCCGTAGATCTCGTGGAAGCGCACCGCGATGTCGACGAAGAGCGCCGCGCCGACGCAGACGAGCACGTTGGTGCGCAGCCCCGCCGTCCGCTGCCGGTACTGCCGCTCCAGTCCGATCAGGCTGCCGAGGGCGAACGCCGTCCCCAGGCTCACCGTGGTGTCGACGAGCGACGCGAGGTTGACGTGTTGCAGTGCGAGCATCCTCCCCTCCTCATTGCCAACCGAAGCGGCGGGCGTAGAAACCCTTCACCGCCTGCGTGAGCCCCATGTAACCGAGCAGGATGACGGGCAGGAGAACGAAATAGAGCGGCGGCAGCGGCTCCAGCTTGAAGTAGTGCGCCAGCGGCCCCATCGGCAGAAACACCCCGATCGCCATGATGCACCCGGTCATGACGAGGAGCGGCGTCGCGGCGCGGCTCTGCACGAACGGCACCTTCGGCGTGCGGATCATGTGCACGATCAGGGTCTGGGTGAGCAGCCCGACCACGAACCAGCCCGATTGGAAGAGCGTCTGCTCCGCGACCGTGTTGGCGCTGAACACGAACCACATCATCAGGAAGGTGAGGATGTCGAACACCGAGCTCACCGGCCCGAAGAAGAGCATGAACCGGCCGATATCGCCCGGGTTCCACCGCTGCGGCCGCGCGACCTGTTCCTCGTCGACGTTGTCGAACGGGATCGCTGTCTGCGAGACGTCGTAGAGCAGGTTCTGCACGAGGAGCTGCATCGGCAGCATCGGCAGGAACGGCAGGAACGCGCTCGCCGCCAGCACCGAGAACACGTTGCCGAAGTTGGAGCTCGCCGTCATCTTGAGGTACTTCAGCATGTTGGCGAAGGTCCTGCGTCCCTCGACCACGCCCTCCTCGAGCACCAGCAGGCTCTTCTCCAGCAGGATGATGTCGGCCGCCTCCTTGGCGATGTCCACGCCCGAGTCCACCGAGATGCCGATGTCGGCGGTGCGCAGCGCCGCGGCGTCGTTGATGCCGTCGCCGAGGAAACCGACGACGTGACCGCTCTCCTTCAGGACCCGGACGATGCGCTCCTTGTGTCCGGGCGTCAGCTTCGCGAAGACGTCGTGCGAGCGCGCCGCCTGCGCGAGCTCCGCATCGCCCATCCGCTCGACGTCCGCGCCGAGGAGGATGCCGTTCGCCGGCAGCCCGACCTCGCGGCAGATCTTCGCGGTGACGAGCTCGTTGTCGCCGGTGAGCACCTTGACCGCGACGCCGTGCGCGGCGAGCGCCCGCAGCGCGGGCGCGCTGGAGTCCTTGGGCGGGTCGAGGAAGGCGACGTAGCCGATCAGGGTGAGCCCCGACTCGTCGGCGACGCCGTAGACCTGCTTCGCCGGCGGCATCGCCTTCACCGCCACCGCGACCACGCGCAGTCCCTCGCCGTTCAGCGCCGCGGTCACCTCGCGCACGCGCGCGAGCAGCCCGGGAGTGAGCGGCTCGTCCGCCTCGCCGTGGCGCACCAGGCTCGAGACGGCGAGGATCTCCTCGACCGCGCCCTTGCAGACGAGCAGGTGCCGCCCGTCGGGCTCGGCCACCACGACCGACATCCGCCGGCGCTGGAAGTCGAACGGGATCTCGTCGACCTTGCCGAACGCGGCGGCGACGTCGAGCTCACGGTGCACCTCGGCGTGCCGCAGGACGGCGACGTCGAGCAGGTTCTTGAGGCCGGTCTGGTAATAGCTGTTGAGGTAGGCGTACTCCAGGACCGCGTCCGAAGGCTCGCCCCAGACGTCGATGTGGCGCTCGAGGAAGATCCGGTCCTGCGTGAGCGTGCCGGTCTTGTCGGTGCACAGCACGTCCATGGCGCCGAAGTTCTGGAT
Organism: Burkholderiales bacterium; assembly: GCA_026417035.1. GTDB lineage: Bacteria > Pseudomonadota > Gammaproteobacteria > Burkholderiales > SG8-39 > JAOAEA01. The sequence continues at coordinate 41,354 of JAOAEA010000015.1, read as the reverse complement.
CGCGTCGAGGCGCTTCACGATCACCTTGCGGCGGGACATGGCCACCGCGCCCTTCGCGAGCGTGGAGGTGACGATCATCGGCAGCATCTCCGGGGTCAGCCCGACGGCGACCGCGAGCGCGAAGAGCACCGCCTCCAGCCAGTCGTGCTTGGTGATGCCGTTGACGAGGAGCACGACGGGCGCCATCACCAGCATGAAGCGGATCAGGAGCCAGCTCACGCGGTTGACGCCGATCTGGAACTGCGTTGGGGCGTGGTCGCTCGTCGCGACGCGCTGCGCGAGCGCGCCGAAGTAGGTCCGTTTCCCGGTCGTGACGACCACCGCGGTCGCGGATCCCGAGACGACGGTGGTGCCCATGAAGAGGATGTTCTCGAGGTCGAGCGGGTTGGTCGCGCCGCGGTCGCGCTGCTCGGCGAACTTCTCGACGGGAAGGGCCTCGCCGGTCATCGCCGCCTGGCTGACGAAGAGGTCCTTCGCCGCGAGCACGCGGCAGTCGGCGGGGATCATGTCGCCGGCGGAGAGCACGACCACGTCCCCCGGCACGAGCAGCCGGATCGGCAGCTCGACGCGGCGCGGTGGCTTCACCGGCAGGCGTACGCCGTAGTAGCGCTCGAAGATCGGCGCGGCATCCTCCGAGACGTCCCGGCGCACGACGGTCGCGGTCGTGTGCACGCGCGCCTTGAGCGCCTCGGCCGCCTTGTTCGAGCGCGCCTCCTGGACGAAGCGGATGAGCGTCGCGAGCACGACCATCACGCTGATCACCGTGGTCGCCTTGAGGTCGTCGGTGACGTAGGACACGACGGCGAGCACCGAGAGCAGCAGGCTGAAGGGCGTCTTGTAGCAATGCCAGAGGTGGATCCACCAGGGCAGCGGCTTCTCGTGGTCGATCTCGTTCGGTCCGACGCGCTCGCGGACGGCGTCGGCGTCGGCCTCGGAGAGCCCGTCCGGATGGGAGCCCAGCCGCGCGAGCAGGGGCTCGGCGTCGCTCAGCGCGGCTTCAGCGAGCTCGCGCGCGAGGGAGGGCGGGACCTCGCGGCCGACCCCGGTGCGGGTCAGTGTCTCGAGCAGCGCGAGGCGGCGGAAGTGGCGGAGGATGCGCCGGGTGCGCAGGAATCCGGCGAAGAGTTCCTTGAGGAAGGCGAGCTTCATGTTCGTTCTCCTGGGCCGCCCGGCGTCCGCCCGGGCACGGGCGGTCGGCCGGCGGGCGACGGACTCGGGCTATCGGGCATGGCGAACCGTTTTCGCGGGACCGCCGCGGGCCGGACCGCGCGCGCAGCCCGGCGGCCGGAGGGGACGCCCTCTCGCCGCCGGTGCGGCGATCGCGAACGCGCGGATGACTTTCCTCGCAAGGGTCGAGCGCACGGCCAGCCTCCTTTCCGGTGAGGCGGGACGCCGCGAGGAGCGGGTTCGGCGTGACCCGGTCGGGAGGCGCGTGCGCCGCGACCGGAAGCCGGCGGCGACCGCCGGCCGGACCGAGGTTTGCGGAGGAAGCGCCGGCGGAACCGCCGGCGGCTCGAACCGCGTCTCGCGCTCGGCGAGACCGCGGGCAGGATGCGCGCTAGCTTGCCGAGGGCTTCCCGGTCGCGTGGACCGGGGAAGGACTGTCACCCGAACAAGTGCTCACAGAACGGATCCCGCTGTTGTTGGCCGGCGCGGATGATGGACCAAACGCGCGCGCGAGTAAAGCGGAAATCCGCGGCGCGCGCCGTGCTGACGCGAGACTTTCTGCGGAGACGTGCCGATCCCCTCTGCGGCGCCTCACGGGGGCCGCGCCCACGGTAACCCCGTATCCCCGGCACCGGCGTTTGCAGCAGCAGGACCGCCACTGACGAAGGGAGCACCGCCATGCAAACGGAAGTCCGCACCACGAACACCCGAGTCCGAGAGGGCAGCAAACCGGTGCCCGCGCTTCCGCTCTGCGCGCGCGGGTGCGCCAGAGCGCTCGTCTCCGTGTCTTCGAGCTCTCGTAGTGGATCCTTTCGGCAAGCCGTGAAACGCCTTGCGCTGGCCGCGCTCGCCGCGGCGCTCGTCTCGGCGGGCGCACCGTCGCGCGCCGGGGTGCTCGCCGACGTCGCCGTCATCGACCGCACCACCGGCGAGCGGCTGCCGGTGTATTCGCACGGGGGAAGGCTCTACGTCGCGGGGACGCCGGGCAACCGCTATGCCGTCGAGATCGCCAACCGCGCGGGCGGACGCATCCTCGCGGTCGTTTCGGTCGACGGCGTGAACGTCATCACCGGCGACACGGCCGCGGCCGGGCAGAGCGGCTACGTCTTCGCGCCCGGGCAGCGCTACGAGATCGCGGGCTGGCGCAAGAACATGGGCGAGGTCGCGCAGTTCTATTTCACGCGTCTTCCCGACAGCTACGCCGCGCGCACCGAGCGCCCCGACAACGTCGGCGTGATCGGCGTCGCCGTCTTCCGCGAGTGGATCCCGCCGCGGCCGGCACCGGACGTCGCGCCCCGCACGAAGGCCGACGGGACCGCAGGCGAGTCGGCGTCCTCGGCCGACGCGAGCGCCCCGGCCGCGCCCGGCGCGTCGGCGCGGGAGGGCGTGCGCGGCTTCGAGCGCGAGGAGAAGCTCGGGACCGGGCACGGCGAACGCGAGCGCTCGGAGGCGACGTACACGAGCTTTCGGAGGGCGAGCGCCTATCCCGAGGAGACGATCATCCTCCACTACGACAGCCGCGCCAACCTCGTCGCGCGCGGCGTGATCCCGGGCGCGCCGCCGCTGGGGGCACCGAATCCGTTCCCTGGCGGGCGGTTCGTGCCCGATCCGCGGGGGTAGAGCGCAACCGCCAAGGCGCGAAGCGCGCGGAGTGAGGCCAAGGCAACGACGCGAGCGAGGCGTGATCCTTGGCGAAGGCCGGCCGGGTGGCGGACGCGGCGGCCGCACGACGACGCCGCTCACTCGGGGCGAGGCGCTTCGCGCCGTCGGCGCACCGGGCGCTCTCCTTCGCGATGCCTGGCGTCCTTCGCGCCGTCGCGGTTCCCATCGCGCGAAAGCCGCCGCAACGCCCACGCGACGTGCTCCCGCACCAGGGGCGAGGGGTCCTCGGCGCGCGCCCCGAGCGCGGCGAGCGCGCGCGCGCTCGCCGGCCCGTTGCCCAGGCCCACCGCGAGATTGCGCAGCCAGCGCTCATAGCCGATGCGGCGGATCGCGCTCCCGGCCATGCGGTTTTCGAAGTCCTCGCGCGACCACGCGAAGAGGTCGGCGAGCTCCGCGGCGTCGAGCCCGTTGCGCACGCGGAAGTCCGGCTCCGGCGAAGGGCGCGCGTACTTGTTCCACGGACAGACGAGCTGGCAGTCGTCGCAGCCGTAGACGCGGTTGCCGAGGAGCGGTCGCAGCGCCACCGGGATCGGGCCCGCGAGCTCGATGGTGAGATACGAGATGCAGCGGCGCGCATCGAGCACGTAGGGCGCGACGATCGCGCGCGTCGGACAGACGTCGATGCACGCGGTGCACGAGCCGCAGTGCGCGGCAGCCGGCGCGTCCGCCGGCAGGTCGAGGTCGGTGTAGATCTCGCCCAGGAAGAAGAACGAGCCGGCGTCGCGCGAGAGCGCGAGCGTGTGCTTGCCGCGCCAGCCGATGCCGCTGCGCGCCGCGAGCTCCACCTCCATCACCGGTGCGGAATCCGTGAACACGCGGTAGCCGAAGGGCCCGACGGCCGCTTCGATGCGCTGCGCGAGCCGCGCGAGACGCGCGCGCAGCACCTTGTGGTAGTCGCGCCCCAGGGCGTAACGGGAGACGTAGGCCTTCGCGCCGTCGGCGAGCACCGCGTCCGCCCCGGCGGCCTCCGGCGGCAGGTAGTCCATGCGCGCACTGATGACGCGGTGCGTGCCGGGGTGGAGCGCCGCCGGATCGGCGCGGAGCGCGGCCCGCCGGGCCATATAATCCATCTCTCCGTGGAAACCGCGCGCGAGCCATTCGGCGAGCCGCGCGGGCGCATCGCCGAGGCGAGCCTCGGCGATGCCCACGGCCTGGAAGCCGAGCTCGCGCCCCCACGCCTTCACCTGCGCCGCGAGCCGCCCCCTGTCGATCCGCCGCTCCCCGACCGTCATCGCGCCATGGTAGCAACGCTCGCCGTCCACCTCGCCGACGAGGCCGCGACGCTGGCGCTCGGCGCGCGCCTCGCGCGCGTGCTCGAGCCGGGGCTCGTCGTGCACCTCGTCGGCGATCTCGGCGCGGGAAAGACGACCCTCGTCCGCGGCGCATTGCGGGCGCTCGGCCATGAGGGAAAAGTCAAAAGCCCGACCTACACGCTGGTTGAACTTTATAAGGTTTCGAGGTTAGACTTATACCACTTTGATTTTTATAGGTTCAAAGACCCCAGCGAGTGGGAGGAAGCGGGCTTCCGCGAGCTCTTCGGCGAGGCCGCCGTCTGCCTCGTCGAATGGCCCGAGAAGGCCCGAGGCCTCGCACCCGGGCCGGACGTGCGCGTGACCCTCGCGCTCGAGGGGAGCGGCCGCCGCGCCACGGTCGAGGGGGTCACGGACCGGGGCGAACGGTGCGTCGCACGCTTGCGAGAGGGACCCGGCTGATCCGCGGCGCCGCAGGCGCGGCCGCGGCGCTCGTCCTCGTCGCGGCTGCCGCGCCCGCCTTCGCCGCGGAGCCCCTGCGCTCCGTGCGTGTGTGGCCGGCGCAGGACTACACCCGCATCACGATCGAGTCGCGCGTGGCGCTACGTTACGCCCTCACGACCGCGACCGGCCCCGACCGCATCGTCCTCGACCTCGAGGGCGTCGGCGCCGCCGATCTCGCGCGGCACGTCGCCGGCAAGCTCGCCGCGGACGACCCCTACGTCGCCCAGCTTCGCGCGGGACAGTTCCGCCCCGACACGGCCCGGCTGGTGCTCGACCTGAAGGGCGAGGTGAAGCCGCAGATCTTCGCGCTCGCGCCGGTCGGCGACTACGGCCACCGGCTCGTGCTCGACCTCTACCCCGTGGCGCCGCTCGACCCCCTGATGGCGCTGCTCGAGATGCAGGGACGCGGGCCCGCCGCGCCGCAGGAGCCGCACCCCGGCGAGGCGCCGAAGAGCCCCGGCGAGCCCGTGCGGGGCGCGCCCACGCGGCCGGAAGAGCGGACGAAGCCCCTCGCGGGGCGCACGGTCACGATCGTCCTCGACGCCGGGCACGGCGGCGAGGATCCGGGCGCCCGGGGCCGGGGCGGCAGCCTCGAGAAGCACATCACCCTCACCGTCGCGAAGCGGTTGCGGGCTTTGATCGACGCCGAGCCGGGCATGCGCGCCGTGCTGACGCGCGAGGGCGACTATTACCTGCCGCTCGCGACGCGCGTCGAGAAGGCGCGCCGCGTCCGCGCCGACCTCTTCGTGTCGATCCACGCCGACGCGTTCATCCTGCCGCACGCGCAGGGCTCGTCGGTGTTCGTGCTCTCCGAGCGCGGGGCGACGAGCGTCGCGGCGCGCTGGCTCGCCAAGCGCGAGAACGACGCGGACCTGATCGGCGGCGTCAACCTCAACGTCAAGGACCGCTATCTGGCGCAGACGCTGCTCGACCTCTCGCAGACGGCGCAGATCAACGACAGCCTGAAGCTCGGGAAGGCGGTGCTCGGCGAGCTCGGCGGCGTGAACCGCCTGCACAAGGCGCAGGTCGAGCAGGCCGGGTTCGCGGTGCTGAAGGCGCCCGACATCCCCTCGATCCTCGTCGAGACCGCCTTCATCTCGAACCCCGAGGAGGAGCGCCGCCTGAACGACGACGCCTACCAGGACAGGCTCGCGCGCGCGATCCTCGCCGGGATCAAGCGCTACCTCGCGAAGAACCCGCCGCTCAACAACGGCCGGGCGACCGTCGCCGAGAACGAGGACGTCGCCCCCGGCCCGACAGGGCCGAAGACGCGGCGCAACTGAAGCGCCGCGGCGCTCAACGCGCCGCCCGCGCGCCCGTCGCGCGTGCGCCCCGGGCCGGCTTCTCCGCCGGCAGCACGCCGCGCAGGATTCCCTCGCAGACCTTCGGCGACATGTAGCGCGGGACCGGGTAGTTCGTGTCGGCCTCCCAGCACGCCGCCTTGGCGAGCTCGGGGATGTCGGCTTCGCGCAGCGCCTCGACCGCGCCGGGGATGCCGAGCGCGCGGTTCATCGCCTCCACCGACGCGATGAATTTCCTCGCGAGCGTGGCCGGCCGCTCTCCGGACCTGCCGACGCCGGCGTGCACGGCGAGCGCGGCGAGGCGCTGGGTCACCGCCGGGCTGAGGAACTTGAGGACGTGGGGCAGCAGGATCGCGTTCGCGAGGCCGTGGGGGACGTGGTATCGGCCGCCGAGCTGGTGCGCGATCGCGTGCACGTAGCCGACGTTGGCGCGGGTGAAGGCCAGCCCCGCGTAAGTGGCGGCGAGCGCCATCTGCTCGCGCGCCGCGAGGTTGCGCCCGTCGCGATAGGCGACGCGGAGGTTGCGGTAAATCATGCGCACCGCCGCGGCGGCGAGCCGGTCGGTGTGCGGCGTCGCCCACTTGCCGACGAACGCCTCGACTGCGTGGGTGAGCGCGTCCATGCCGGTCGCGGCCGTCACCGGCCGCGGCAGCCCGGTCATCAGCTCCGGGTCGAGCGCGGCCATCTCCGGCACGAGGCGGGTGTCCGCGATGACGAGCTTCTTCCCCGCCGCCGGATCCGAGATCACCGCGGCGACCGTGACCTCCGAGCCGGTGCCGGCCGTCGTCGGCACCGCATAGAGCGGCAGCGGCGAGCCCCGCCCCTTGAAATAGCCGACCAGGTCGCGCGGGTGCTTGCCGCTCGCGACCGACATGGCGATGGCCTTGGCCGCGTCCATCGGCGAGCCGCCGCCAAAGGCGACGATCGCGTCGCAGCCCGACTTCCGGCACACCGCGATGCCCCGTTCCACGACCGGGATCGGCGCATCCGGCGTCACCTCGTCGAACACGACCTGGGCGGTGCCGCCGGCGCGCAGCGCGCCCTTCAGGCCGCCGGCGAGACCCATGCCCGAGACCACCCGGTCGGTGACGACGAGCACCTTGCGGTGCCCGACCGCGGCGATCGCCTCGCCGAGCCGCCGGCTCGACCCTGGCCCGACGAGGAGCGCCGGCTGCGGGATCGGCAGGATCCCGGTCACCACCCCGGCGGCGCGCATCGCCGTCGCGAGGCCCACCGAGCGCACCACGTTGCCGACGGCTTCCGGCACTTCGATCCCCTTCATGCGCGACCCCTCCTTCGATGCAGCTAGCTTGCCCGAAACCGCGCGGCCGGAACAGGCCGGCGCTGCGCACGGAACTTGATCGAGGTCGAAGCCGGCGGCCGGCCCGACCTTAGAATCCGCTTGACAGCCGCGGGCGACCGGCGCGCGGCGGGCCGTGCTCCTTCGGTGAGGGTCCCATGAAGAAAGTGGTCGGCATCAGCCTCGGCGCGGGCGAGGAAGACTTCGCGATCGACGCCCGGTTCCTCGGCAAGCGGTTGAGCGTGCGGCGCGTCGGTGCGAACGGCAGCACCGCCGAGGCCGAGCGGCTCATCCGCCGCTGGGAGAGCCGCGCCGACGCGATCGGCCTCGGCGTGGTGAAGGACAGCTACACCGTCGGCTCGCGCCGCTTCGTCGAGAAGGCGAGCGCGCGCCTCGTCGGGCTGGCCACGAAGGTGCCCGTCACCACCGGCGGCCGGCTCAACGACATCCTGCAGGAGTGGGCGCTGCGGCGCGTGCAGGCGAAGCTCGGCAACTACTTCAACAACGCCAAGGTGCTCTTCTTCTCCGGGCGCACCAACTACAAGCTCGCCCAGGCGATGAGCGAGTTCACCCAGAACATCGAGTTCGCCGACGCCGTGCTCACGCTCGGCGTGCCGAAGATGCTCACCTCGCTCGAGAGCCTCGAGCTCTTCGCGGGCGGCGCGCACTACGTCGAGGACCTCGCCGCCGCCGCGGTGCGCAGCGCCATCCCGCTGCGCGAGCTCGCGCGCCTCGCCCTCCGGCGGGCGATGCGGGAGGCCACGGTGATCGTCGCGCCGGTGCACGAGCTCGACCGCTTCGGCGCCGAGGAGCTCGCGCGCAAGACGATCGTCACCTCGACCGTGAACGACCGGCGCATCCGGGCGTTCAAGGAGAAGAACGTCGACATGGTGGTGGACGGCGCGCCGGTGCTCTTCGGCCGCGTGCTCGGGCCGAGCCTCCTCGACGCCATGATCCTCGCCGCGACCGGCAAGGCGCCCGACGAGATCCTCGAAGACGACTACCTCGAGATCATCGAGACGCTCAAGCTCGAGCCGCGCATCGTCTACCCGAACGGGTTCCGGCGCGTCAACCGCTTCGCCTTCGTGATCCATCCGCTGTCGCAGGAGTACTTCAAGATCGTGAAGCCGATCGAGGTGCTCTCGCAGGTGTCGCCGCCGATCCTCATGGACACGCTGGAGAAGGCGCTCGCCTACGCCCCGCCGTTCGTCTACTCGAAGGTGACCGGCATCAAGTCGCCGACCGGGGTCGAGGCCGAGGGCTGGCTCATCTCGGTCGGCGGCACGCCGAAGGAGATCATGCGCCACGGGCCCGAGTTCACCTACCGGCGCCTGCTCGACGCCGCGCGCATGGCGAAGAAGCTCGGCGCGCAGATCATGGGGCTCGGCGCGTTCACCAAGGTCGTCGGCGACGCCGGCCTGACGGTCGCGCGGCGCGCGCCGCTGCCGATCACCACCGGCAACAGCTACAGCGCCTCCGGTGCCCTCTGGGCGGCGCACGACGCGATCCTGCGGCTCGGCCTGGTGCCGCGGCCGAACCACGGCGAGAAGGTGAAATTCAAGGCGATGGTGGTCGGCGCCACCGGCGCGATCGGCTCGGCGTGCGCGCGCCTGCTCGCGATGGTCGCGGAGGAGCTCTACATGGTCTCGCCCGAGACCGCGAAGCTGCTCGCGCTGAAGGAGTCCATCCTCAAGGAGACCCCCGACGCGAGGCTCTTCCTCTCCTCGCGCGCCGACCGCGACCTTCCCGGGATGGACATGATCGTCACCGCGACCTCCGGGGCGGGCAAGAAGGTGCTCGACATCATGAAGGTGAAGCCCGGCTGCGTCATCACCGACGTCGCGCGCCCGCTCGACCTGCCGCCCGAGGAGGTGGCCAAGCGCCCCGACGTGCTGGTGATCGAGTCGGGCGAGATCCAGCTGCCGGGCAAGGTGCGCATGAAGAACATCGGCCTGCCGAAGGGCGTCGCCTACGCGTGCCTCGCCGAGACCATCGTGCTCGCGCTCGAGGGGCGGTTCGAGAACTACACCGTCGGCCGCAACATCGAGTGGGAGAAGGTGCGCGAGATCTACAAGCTCGGCCTGAAGCACGGCATGAAGCTCGCGGCGATTTCGGGCGTGAACGGCCCGTTCACCGACGCCGACATCGCGAAGGTCCGCAAGCTCGCGCTCGCGGCGCGGGCGAAGGCGGCCGCGGCGGCGCCCGCGGCCGGGAAGCCGCGCGCGGCGGGGCCGCGCAAGCGGGCGGCGGCGAAGCCGGACGGGGCGAAGGCGACGGCGGCAGCGTGAACGCGCGGCGCGCGTTCGGGGGATGCCCCCGAGCGATGCGCGAGACCGATCGGGGCTTGCGCCGAGGCGGGCGCCCCAGGGGCGTGTTCCCCCCTCGACGCCGAGCTGCCTCAGCGCGGCAGGCGCGCGTCGCCGAAGAACTCCTGCATCAGGAAGTCCTCGAGCCCGGCGTTGTCCTGCACGCGCGCCGAGAGCGTCACGTCGCGCCGCAGCCGCTGCGAGACCCACACGAAGTCGCCCGACACGTTCTCGCGGATGATCGCGATCATCTTCCGCACCACGGCGATGCGGATGTCGGGGTTCTCGCCGCGCTCGACCTTCACCCGCTGCCGCGTGTTGCGGCGGATGTCGCGGTTCCAGCCGAAGAACACGAACTCGGCCTGGTCGGCCGCGACGTACTGGATCTGGAAGATCCCGCCGCCGGCGCGGGGGTCGTAGCCGATCGTCGGCGAGTTGTCGAGCCCGAGCTTCGCGGCCACCTCGCGACTGTGGCGTTCGCGCTCGCTCTCCTGCGCGCGCGCCGGCGGCGGTGCGGCCTCCGATGCCGGAGCCGTCGCCTCGGCGCGCGCCTTGCGCCGTGCCTCGATGTACGAGGCGAGGTCGCTCTCCGCGGCCGGGGGCGCCGGCGCGGCCGCGGGTGGCGCGGGCGCGGCGCCCGGCTCCGCCCGCGCGATCACGGGCGGCGGCGCGGGCCTTGCCGGCCTCGGCGGCTCGCCGCGTTTGGCCGACGGCGGCGCGGGCGCGGTTACCGGGGGCGCCGCGGGCGGCGGCGCGGGCTTCGCGGGCGGCGCGGGCGCGAGCTCGACGGTGAGGCGTCCGCCCGACTTGCCGTGCTCCGGACCCTCGAAGGGCAGGTGGCGCACGTCCGGGTGCGCCACCCAGAGGACCGCGACGTGGATTGCGATCGAAATCGCGAACGCGACCCAGACGACCGGGATGGCGAGACGGTCGTGCCCGTCTGCGACACGGCGCCTCGCATACGCGCCGCGGAGCGCGGGATCCCGGCGGTATCGGATGCGTTGGATGGGACCGTCCCCGTGCGCGCGCGCCGAGCCGCGAGCGGCGGGCTCAACCGGCGGCGCGCCGGTGCCGCAGCCACTGGACCGCGATCGGCGCGAGCGAGATGCCGATGATGAGGAAGATGACCGCGGTCAGGTTCTGCTTCACGATCGGCAGGTTGCCGAAGAAGTAGCCGAGGTAGACGAGCGAGAGCACCCAGAGCAGCGCGCCGAAGACGCTGAACGCGATGTAGCGCGGGTAGGGCATGCGCCCGATGCCGGCGACGAAGGGCGCGAAGGTGCGCACCAGCGGCACGAAGCGGGCGATGATGATCGTCTTGCCGCCGTGGCGGCGGTAGAACTCGCGCGTGTAGTCGAGCGCCTGGCGGTTGAAGATGCGCGAGCGCTCCCAGCGGAAGACCTTCGGCCCGAGGTAGCGCCCGACCCAGTAGTTGACGTTGTCGCCGAGGAGCGCCGCCGAGATGAGCGTCAGCGCGAGCCAGTGCGCCTCCATGCCCGCGGCCGCCCAGAGCGCGCCCGCGACGAAGAGGAGCGAATCCCCGGGCAGGAACGGCGTGACGACGAGGCCCGTCTCGCAGAACACGATGAGGAACAGGAGCGCGTAGATCCACGTTCCGTACTGCGCGAGCACGGCCGCGAGGTGACGGTCGAGGTGGACGGCGAGGTCCCAGAGCTGGGCGAGGAGTTCCACGGGCGGGGGCGCGTGCGGCGGGGCCGCGGTATTCTACCCGCGCGCGCGGCTATAATTGCCGGCTCCCGTTCCCCCGCGCTCGCGCCCTTCCCGCCTTGTCCTCGCCCGCCCCGAGCGCCGTGCTCGACTCGCCGAGCGTCGCGCGCGTGCGCGCAGCGCTCGCCGCGCTGGGCCTCGACGCGCAAATCGTGCTGCTCGCCGGCGCCGCGCGCACCGCGCGCGACGCCGCGGCCCAGCTCGGGTGCGAGGTCGGCGCGATCGCCAATTCGCTCGTCTTCCGCGGCGAGGCGACCGGCGAGGCGCTGCTCGTGATGGCGAGCGGCGCCAACCGCGTCGACGTCGCGCGCCTCGCGGCGGCGTTCGGCGAGCCCGTGGCGAAGGCCGACGCGGCGTTCGTCCGCGCGCGGTCGGGGTTCGCGATCGGCGGCGTCGCCCCGGTCGCCCACCCGACGCGGCTGCGCGCCGTCGTCGACCGGGCGCTCCTCGGCTACCGGGAGATCTGGGCTGCCGCCGGGCATCCGCACACGGTGTTCCGGCTCGCGCCCGCGGACCTCGTGCGCATCACCGGCGGCGCGGTCGCGGACGTCGCCGCCGCGGCGTGAGCATGGGCGCGATCCGGCTCCTGCCCGAGACGCTGGTCAGCCAGATCGCGGCCGGCGAGGTCGTGGAGCGTCCGGCTTCCGTGGTGAAGGAGCTCGTCGAGAACAGCCTCGACGCCGGCGCGCGCACCATCACCGTCGCCCTCGCGCAGGGCGGCGCGAAGCGGATCAAGGTCACCGACGACGGGCGCGGCATCGCCGCCGAGGACCTGCCGCTCGCGCTCGCGCGCCATGCCACGAGCAAGATCGCCACGCTCGCCGATCTCGAGCAGGTGGCGACCCTCGGATTCCGCGGCGAAGCGCTCGCGAGCATCGCCTCGGTCGCGCGGGTCGCGATCGTGAGCCGCAGCGCCGGCGCGCAGCACGCCTGGCGCATCGCCGCGGAAGGCGGGCCCGCCAGCGGTGTCGAGCCCGCTGCGCATCCGGCGGGCACGAGCGTCGAGGTCGCGGACCTCTACTTCAACACGCCGGCGCGCCGCAAGTTCCTCAAGACGGAGGCCACCGAGCTCGGGCACGCCGCCGAGGCGTTCCATCGCGTCGCCCTGGCGCGGCCGGACGTCGCGATGACGCTCCGGCACAACGAGCGCGTCAGCGCGCATTTCCCCGCCGGCGGGCTCGCCGAGCGGATCGCCGCCGTGCTGGGCGAGACGTTCGCGCGCCACGCGCGCGCGGTCGAGGCGCAGGCGGGGAGCCTGCGGCTGTACGGCTACGCGGGCGCGCCGGCGCAGGCGCGCGCGAGCCGCGACGCGCAATACCTCTTCGTGAACGGCCGGTTCGTGCGCGACCGTCTGCTCGCGCACGCGCTGCGCGAGGCCTACGCCGACGTGCTGCACGGCGACCGGTTCGCCGCCTACGCGCTCTTCCTCGAGATCGACCCGGGAGCGGTGGACGTGAACGTGCATCCGGCCAAGACCGAGGTGCGCTTCCGCGACCCGCGCCCCGTGCACCAGTTCGTGTTCCACGCGGTGGCGCGCGCGCTCGCAGGCCCGGTGGCGCCGGGCGCGCCGGCCGCGGCCGTCCCCGCCGCATCGCCGCCCCCGGCGCGCGCCGCCTTCCAGGCGCGCCTCGGCGTCGAGCAGCCGGTCGCGGCCTATGGCGCCCTCTTCACCGCGCTGCGCGAAGCGCCGGCGGAAGTCCTCGCGCCGCCACGCGGTGACGAGGCGGCGCGCGAGACGGAGGACGCGCCGCTCGGCTACGCGCTCGCGCAGCTGCACGGCGTGTACATCCTCGCCCAGAACCGCGCCGGCCTCGTGCTCGTCGACATGCACGCGGCCCACGAGCGGATCCTCTACGAGCGCCTGAAGAGCGCGCTCGCGGAGCGCGGCTTCGTCTCGCAGCCCCTGCTCATTCCCGTGACGCTCACCGCGGATGCGCTCGAAGTGGCGACCGCGGAGGAGCACGCGGCGACCCTCGGCGCGCTCGGTTTCACGGTCGAACCGCTCTCCCCGACCGCGCTCGCGGTGCGCTCGGTGCCGGAGCTCGTCGCGAGCGGCGACATCCCCGCGCTCGTGCGCGGCCTGCTCGCCGACATCCGCGAATACGGCGCGAGCCGGGTGCTCGCCGAGCGGCAGAACGAGCTCCTCGCCACGATGGCCTGCCACGGCGCCGTGCGCGCGCACCGGACGCTGACGGTGCCGGAGATGAACGCCCTCCTGCGGCAGATGGAGGCGACCGAGCGCTCCGGCCAGTGCAACCACGGCCGGCCGACGTGGCACCAGCTCACGCTCGCGGACCTCGACCGGCTGTTCCTGCGCGGGCGGTGACAGCGCATCGACGCAGAGGCCGCGCAGCGCGCAGACGGCCGCAGCGGGCGAATGTCCGCCGGCGGGTGCCGTTCGCGTTCGCAGCGGGCCCATGCGCGGGCCGCGGGCCCACCGTCATCACCGCGGGAGGTCGCGGAAGGCCTCGGGGGCCGCTCGAGGATGTCGCTCGTCGCCCAACCGGTCCGGCGCCCGCCGGGCGGGGCGCGCGAGACGCCGGCACTTCGCCCGGATGAGATGTCCGCGCGGGTTCGCTCTGCGTCCTCCGCGTCCCCTGCGCTGAAGCCCCTCGCATGAGCCCCCGCCCGCCCGCGATCCTGCTGATGGGACCCACCGCGAGCGGCAAGTCGGCGCTCGCGATGGCGATCGCCGCGCGCCTGCCCGTCGAGATCGTCTCGGTGGATTCGGCGCAGGTCTATCGCGGCATGGACGTGGGCACCGCGAAGCCGCCGGCGGCCGACCGCGCGGCCGTGCCACACCACCTCATCGACATCATCGACCCGACCGAGGCCTACTCCGCGGCGCGCTTTCGCGCCGATGCGCTCGCCGCCGCCGGCGCGATCACGGCCCGCGGGCGCATCCCGCTCTTCGCCGGCGGCACGATGCTCTACTTCCGCGCGCTCGCCCGGGGGCTCGCCGACCTCCCCGCGGCCGACGCGGCGGTGCGCGCCGAGCTCGATGCCGAGGCGGCGCGCCGCGGCTGGCCGGCGCTGCACGCCGCGCTCGCGCGCGTCGATCCGCAGACCGCCGCACGGCTCGAGCCGAACGACGCGCAGCGCATCCAGCGCGCCCTCGAAGTGCATCGCCTCACCGGCGAGCCGATGTCGCGCCTGCTCGCGGCCGCGCGCGAGGCCGCGCTGCCGTTCACGCCCGTGCAGATCGCGCTCCTGCCCGGCGACCGCGCCGCGCTGCACCGGCGCATCGGCGAGCGCTTCGATGCGATGCTGGCCGCCGGGCTCGTCGAAGAACTCGCCGCCCTGCGCGAGCGCTTCACGCTGCACGCCGGGCTGCCTGCGATGCGCGCAGTCGGCTACCGGCAGGCGTGGGAGCACCTCGCCGGCGAGTACGGCCGCGACGAGCTGCGAAGCCGCGGCGTGTTCGCGACGCGGCAGCTCGCCAAGCGCCAGCTCACCTGGCTGCGGTCGTGGCCGGGCGCGACCCGGTTCGATTGCTTCGACCCCGACCTCGCGGCGAAGGTGCTCGCGGCGCTCGCGCCGCGCCTCGACGCCTGAGCTTCACTCGCCGCGGGCGGCGCCCTCGCGCCGCGGGTCCGCGGCGGCGAGCCATCCGCCCGGGACGCGCTGGATGCCGGCGAGCCCGCTCGGCATCGCGATCACGCGCACCGTGTCCCCGAGCCGCTCGAGCGACGGCGCGAGATCGGCCACGGCCGTCCCGGCCTCGAGCTCGAGGGGGCCGTTGCGGCTGCCGTAATTGGGCGCGTCGATCGCCGCCTGCACGCTCTGGCCGCGGTCGAGCGTCGCCACGAGCGTGCGCGCGACGTAGTTGATGATCCACGGCCCGCCCGGTGAGCCGACCACGAGCGCGACGCGCCCGGCGCGGTCGAAGACGATCGTCGGCGACATGGCGCTGCGCGGCCGCTTGCCCGGCGCGACGCGGTTGGCGACCGGCACGCCGTCGACCTCGGGCGCGAACGAGAAGTCCGTGAGCTGGTTGTTGAGGAAGAAGCCGCGCACCATCGCGCGGTTGCCGAACGCGCTCTCGATCGAGGTGGTGAGCGCCACGGCGTCGCCCCGCGCGTCGATCACGGAGACGTGCGTGGTCGCCGGCGCTTCCTGTGCGTCGCCGGCCGCACGAGCGTCGCGCGGCGCGCCGGGAGGCTCGCCCGCCGGGGCCGGGATCACCGGACGCGCCGGCCGGATGAGCTGCGCACGGCGCTCGAGATAGCGCGCGTCGGTGAGGCCGCGGACGGGGACCTCGGCGAACGCCGGATCCGCCACCCAGCGGTCGCGATCGGCGAACGCGAGCCGCGCGGCCTGCGCGAAGAGATGCACCGCGAGCGGCGAGTCGGCTGGCAGCGCCGCGGCCCCGGTGTGGCCGAGCAGTGCGAGGATCTGGATGGTCGCGATCCCGCCCGCGCTCGGCGGCGGCATCCCGCAGACGCGCCAGGCGCGGACGTCGCGGCAGAGTGCCTCGCGCACCACCGGACGGTAGGCCGCGAGATCGGCTTCCGTGAGCGTCCCGGGACCGCGAGGATCGGTCTGCACCGCGCGTGCGATGTCCGCCGCGATCGGCCCGGCGTAGAACGCCCGCGCACCGCCTTGCGCGATCGCGCGCAGCGTCGCCGCGAGCTCCGGGTTGGCCAGCCACGTGCCGGCGGGCTTCGGCGTGCCGTCGGCTGCGTGGAAGAACGCCGAGGCCGTCGGGCTCGCGCGGAGCAGCGGGTCGCGCGCGGCGAGCGCCGCGAGCCGCGGCGAGATCGCGAATCCCGCTTCGGCGAGGCGGATCGCCGGAGCGAAGAGCTCGTGCCACGGGAGGACGCCGTGGCGCCGGTGCGCGAGCTCGAGCATCGCGACGAGGCCCGGCACGCCGACCGAACGCCCGCTCCCGACCGCAGCGCCGAAGGGCATCGGCGTCCCGCCGGCGTCGAGGAAGAGCCGCGGCGTGGCCGCGGCCGGCGCAGTCTCGCGCCCATCGTAGGCCGCGAGGCGCCGCGCGCGCGCGTCGTAGTGCAGGAGGAAACCGCCGCCGCCGATGCCCGAGGACTGCGGCTCGACGACGTTCAGCACGAGCTGCGCCGCGATCGCCGCATCGACGGCGCTGCCGCCACGCTCGAGCATCGCGTAGCCGGCGTCGGCGGCGAGGGGATTGGCCGCGACGATCGCGAAGCGCTTCGCGACGAGCGCGGGCTTCGGCGCGTAACCGGTCGCGCCTTCCGGGGCCGGTTGGGCAGCCGCGATGCCGGCGGCGAGCGCCCCGGCGAGACTGACCGCGGCGCCGCAAACGAAAAGGGCGGGTCGCCGACCCGCCCTCTTCGCGCTCACGCCCCGGCTCACGGCGCCTTCGTCACCTCGACGCGCCGCGCCTCGGCCTCGGCGGTGCCGGCGATCACGAATTCGGGCTTGACGAGCACGAGCCGCTCTTCGGCGACGCCGGCCGCCTTCAGCGCGTCGCGCACCGCCATCGCGCGCTGCTTCGCGAGCTCGAGGTTCTGATCGGCGCTGCCGCTCCGGTCGGCGTAGCCGGAGATGTTCGCCTTCGCCGCCGGATCGGCCTTGAGCTGGCCGGCGATGACCTCGATCACCTTCGAGCCGTCGGGCAGGATCGCGGCCTTGCCGATCTCGAAGTAGATCTTGCCCATCGGCGCGGGCGTGGCCGGCGCAGCCGCGGGCGCGGCGGGCGCCGGTGCGGGCGCGGCAACCGGAGCGGCGGCCTGCTGCACCGCGGGCGCCGGCGCCTCCGCCTTCTTCTCGCCGCCGCCGGTCGCCATCAGCGGCACGATGAGGAGCGCGACGATGTTGATGATCTTGATGAGCGGGTTCACCGCCGGGCCGGCCGTGTCCTTGTACGGGTCGCCGACGGTGTCGCCGGTGACCGCCGCCTTGTGCGTGTCCGACCCCTTGCCGCCGAAGTTGCCGTCCTCGATGTACTTCTTGGCGTTGTCCCACGCGCCGCCGCCGGTGCACATCGAGATCGCCACGAAGAGGCCGGTGACGATCGTGCCCATCAGCACGCCGCCGAGCGCCTGCGGCCCGAGGACGAGGCCGACGACGATCGGCACCAGCACCGGCAGGAGCGACGGGACGATCATCTCCTTGATCGCGGCCCGGGTGAGCATGTCCACGGCGGTGCCGTACTCGGGCTTCGCCTTGCCCTCCATGATGCCGGCGATCTCCTTGAACTGCCGCCGCACCTCGACGACCACGGCGCCGGCGGCGCGGCCGACGGCCTCCATCGCCATCGCGCCGAAGAGGTAGGGGATGAGTCCGCCGATGAAGAGGCCGACGATGACGCGCTCGTTGGAGAGGTCGAACGAGAGCATCTGGCCCTGCGCCTCGAGCGCGTGCGTGTAGTCGGCGAAGAGCACCAGCGCCGCGAGGCCGGCGGAGCCGATGGCGTAGCCCTTGGTGACCGCCTTGGTGGTGTTGCCGACCGCGTCGAGCGGATCGGTGATGTCGCGCACCGACTTCGGCAGCTCGGACATCTCGGCGATGCCGCCGGCGTTGTCGGTGATCGGGCCGTAGGCGTCGAGCGCGACGATGATGCCCGCCATCGAGAGCATCGAGGTCGCCGCGATGGCGATGCCGTACAGGCCGGCGAGCTGGTAGGACACGAGGATCGCGGCGCACACCGCGAGCACCGGCCAGGCCGTGGACTTCATCGACACGCCGAGGCCGGCGATGATGTTGGTCGCGTGCCCGGTCTGCGACGCCGCGGCGACGTGCCGCACCGGCTTGAACTCGGTGGCGGTGTAGTACTCGGTGATCACCACCATCAGCGCCGTCAGCACCAGCCCCACGATCGCCGCGCCGTAGAGGTGCCACACGGTGATGAACTTGCGCCCGCCGGCCACGTCGAACGGGACCTCGCGCACGACATCCCCCATGACCCAGTAGGTGAGCGGGATGAAGGCGATGGCCGCGAGCACGCCCGCCACGATCAGGCCGCGGTAGAGCGCGCTCATGATCTTCTTGCCGGGCTGCGCCTTGACGAACCAGGTGCCGATCACCGAGGCGACGATCGCGAAGCCGCCGAGCACCAGCGGATACACGATCGCGGCCGTCGAGGTGCTCTTCACCATCAGCGCGCCGAGGATCATGGTCGCGATGATCGTGACCGCATAGGTCTCGAACAGGTCCGCGGCCATGCCCGCGCAGTCGCCGACGTTGTCGCCGACGTTGTCCGCGATCACCGCCGGGTTGCGCGGGTCGTCC
The DNA here is from genome assembly GCA_026417035.1 of Burkholderiales bacterium. GTDB lineage: Bacteria > Pseudomonadota > Gammaproteobacteria > Burkholderiales > SG8-39 > JAOAEA01. Next base: position 22,921 of record JAOAEA010000015.1, on the reverse strand, counting down.
TCGGGGATGCCCGCCTCGACCTTGCCGACGAGGTCGGCGCCGACGTCCGCGCCCTTGGTAAAGATGCCGCCGCCGAGCCGCGCGAAGATCGAGATGAGCGAACCGCCGAAACCCAGGCCGACGAGCGGCTTGAGCAGGTCCGCCTGCGCAGTGCCGTGCGCGCCCGCCGTGAGCAGGATGGCATAGAAGCCGGCGACACCGAGCAGCCCCAGACCCACGACGAGGAGGCCGGTGATCGCGCCGCCGCGGAAGGCCACCGCCAGCGCTTCGTTCAGCCCCTTGCGCGCGGCCTCGGCGGTGCGGACGTTGGCGCGCACCGAGACGTTCATGCCGATGTAGCCCGCCGCGCCGGAGAGGATGGCGCCGAGCGCGAAGCCCCAGGCGGTCGTCCAGCCGAGCGCGACGCCGAGCACGATGAACAGCACCACGCCGACGATGCCGATCGTCGTGTACTGCCGGTTCAGGTACGCCTGGGCGCCGGCCTGGATGGCCGCCGCGATCTCCTGCATCCGCGGATTGCCCGCGGGCTGCCGCACGATCCAGCCGATCGAATACGCGCCGTACAGGATCGCCAGCACCGCCGCCACGAGCGCGAACCAGAGTCCCGCCGTCATCTTGTCCTCCCTTCTGCGTTGTGTCTTCTAGGTGGGGGTCGAAAAAAGAGGCGCGATTATAGCAAGAGGCCCGAGCCCGCAGCCCGCGCGCGCGGCGAAAGGAGCGAGCGACAGTGCGCGGCGTCAACCGCCGCCGACGCGCGCCGGGAACGCTGCCCTAGACCTTGAAGGGAGGCAGCTTCTTCGCCACCGCGGCGTTGCGCAGCGTCACGTACGCGGGCAGGCCGTCACGGAAGGGCGGTGGCGCTTCGCCGCGCACGAGCGGCTCGAGGTAGGCGCGGCACTTCGCGGTGATGCCGTAGCCGTCCGCGGTGATGAAGTCGCGCGGCAGCTTCTTCTCGCGGTTGGCGGCGTCCGCGAGGCTCGCCACGCCGATCCGCCAGCGGTAGGGGCGGTCGGAGACGCGCTCGATCACCGGCATCGTCGCGTTGCGGCCCGCGAGCGCGAGCTTCACGGCGGCCTCGCCGAGCCGGTAGGCCTGCTCGACGTCGGTCTTCGACGCGATGTGCCGCGCCGAGCGCTGCAGGTAATCGGCCACCGCCCAGTGGTACTTGTAGCCGAGCTTCTCCTTGGCGAGCTGCGCGATCAGCGGGCCGGCGCCGCCGAGCTGCGCGTGGCCGAAGGCGTCGGTGAGCCCGCTCTCGGACAGGAACTTGCCGTCGGCGCGCCGCACGCCCTCGGAGACGCCGATGGCGCAGAAGCCGTCGCGCTCGACCGCCGCCTTCACCCGCGCGAGGAACGCCGTCTCGTCGAGCGGGATCTCCGGGAAGAGCAGCACTTGCGGCGCGTCGCCCGGCTTCTCCGCCGCGAGCCCGCAGGCGGCGGTGAGCCAGCCCGCGTGGCGGCCCATCACCTCGAGCACGAACACGCGCGTGGAGGTGCGCCACATCGAGCGCACGTCGTAGATCGCCTCGCGCATCGACGTCGCGACGTACTTCGCGGCCGAGCCGAAGCCCGGGCTCGCGTCCGTGACCGCGAGGTCGTTGTCGATCGTCTTCGGCACGCCGATCGCGACCAGCGGATACCCGAGCCGCTCGGAGATCTGCGAGACCTTCAGGCAGGTGTCGGCGGAGTCGTTGCCGCCGTTGTAGAGGAAGTAGCCGATGTCGTGGGCGCGAAACACCTCCAGCAGCCGCTGGTAGCGGGGGTCGCTGCCGGGTTCGCCCAGTTTGTAGCGGCAGGAGCCGAAGGCGCCGCCGGGCGGGTGGGCGAGGGCGGCCAGATCGCGCGGGCCGGCTCCCGCGACGTGTCGATCAGATCCTCGCCCAGGATGCCGACGATGCCGTCGCGGCCCGCGTACACCTTGCCGATCCGGCTGCGGTGCTTGCGCGCCGTCTCGATGACACCCGCGGCGGAGGCGTTCACGACGGCGGTCACGCCGCCGGACTGGGCATAGAGGAGGTTGCGCGGTTTCGCGGCCATGGTCGGGCTCCCGGGGACGTGGATGACTGAATCGCTGCCGCTAGCCTAGCTTCGGGCGCGGGCGCGCGCCACTGCGGCGCATGGCCCGCCGCGCGTCAGGTGAGCGCCGCGAAGGCGCGCTCCCGGACCTCCTCGACCGGCCCGATCCCGGAGATCTTCCGGTAGCGCGGCGCGCGCGCGTCGCCCGTCGCCGCCCAGCGCGAGTAGTAGTCGACGAGCGCCTGGGTCTGCGCGTGGTAGACCTCGAGGCGCTTGCGCACGGTCTGCTCGCGGTCGTCGTCGCGCTGGATGAGGTCTTCGCCGGTGAGGTCGTCCTTGCCCGGCACCTTCGGCGGGTTGAACTTCACGTGGTAGGTGCGCCCCGAGGCGACGTGGACCCGGCGCCCGCTCATGCGCTCGATGATCGCCTCGTCGGGCACGTCGATCTCGAGGACGTAGTCGATCGCGACGCCGGCCGCCTTCATCGCGTCCGCCTGCGGGATCGTGCGCGGGAAACCGTCGAAGAGGTAGCCGCGCGCGCAGTCGGGCTGCTTCAGCCGCTCCTGCACGAGCCCGATGATGATGTCGTCGGACACGAGGCTGCCCGCGTCCATCACCTTCTTGGCGGCGAGCCCGAGGGGCGTCCCGGCCTTGACCGCCGCGCGCAGCATGTCGCCGGTGGAGATCTGCGGGATGCCGAACCGCTCGGTGATGAACGCCGCCTGCGTGCCCTTGCCTGCGCCGGGTGGGCCGAGCAGGATCAGCCGCATGTTCTCCCCTTCCGCCTCAGCCGTTGTCGTTTTTCCGGGGGCACCGCCGCGGGCGCCCGCCGCCGGCCGACCTTACCGGCTTTGAAAGGGCGGGTCAAACCGCGGCCTGCGCACGCCGGAGGTCACCGCGCCTGCGCGAAAGCGAGCCGCACGCGCTCGAGGTCCTCGGGCGTATCCACGCCGGCGGGCGGCGCTTCCTCGGCGACGGTGACCGCGATCCGGTGGCCGTGCCAGAGCGCGCGCAGCTGCTCGAGGGCCTCGAACCCCTCGACCGGCGCCGGCGCGAGCTTCGCGTAGGTCGCCAGGAATCCGACGCGGTACGCGTAGATCCCGATGTGGCGCAGCGCCGGCAGCCCGCCCGGGAGCGAAGCCCGCGACGCGGCGAAGGCATCGCGGGCGAAGGGAATGGGCGCGCGGCTGAAGTAGAGCGCGTAGCCGTGGTGGTCGCAGACCACCTTGACCACGTTGGGGTTGAAGAACTCCGCGGCGTCGCGCACCGGATGCGCGGCCGTCGCGATCGCGGCCGGCGTGCGCTGCGCGAGCGCGTGGACGACGGAGGTGACCAGCGCCGGGGGCATGAGCGGCTCGTCGCCCTGGAGGTTCACCACGATCTCGTCGGCGGCGAGGCCGAGCGCGGCGGCCGCCTCCGCGATGCGGTCGGTGCCGGAGGCGTGGTCGGGGCGCGTCATCAGCGCGTCGAAGCCGTGGCGGCGCACGGCCGCGGCGATCGCCTCGTGGTCGGTCGCGACGACCACCGCCGCCGCGCCGCTCGCGCGCGCGCGCTCCGCGACGCGCACCACCATCGGCCGACCGGCGATGTCGGCGAGGGGCTTCGCCGGCAGCCGCGTCGATGCGTGGCGCGCCGGGATGACGACCGTGAAGCGCAGCAGGCCGGACATCGTGCGCCCCGCGCGGGCGTGCCGCTACCCGATCTCCTCGAGCGGATCGAGCTTGCGCGCCTCGTCCTCGAGCATCACCGGGATGTCGTCCCGGATCGGGAACGCCAGGCGGTCGGCCTTGCAGACGAGCTCCTTCTCCGCGCGCCGGTAGACGAGCGGCCCCTTGCAGATCGGGCAGACGAGGATGTCGAGGAGCTTCGCGTCCATGCCGTTTCCCCGGAGCGTGTGCGGGAGGGCCCGCTGGGCGCGCCTCAGAGCCGCTTCGCGACCAGCTCGGCGAGCCGCGGGTCCACTTCGGCCTCGACGCGCAGCGCGTACAGCCCCGCGACGCCGAGCCGCGCGCATTTTACTGCATCCTTCTCCGTCATCACGACGGCCTCGGCGCCGGGGAACGCGAGGTCCGCGGCGGTGAACGGGTGATGATCCGGGAAGGCGTGCGGCTCGGCGGCGATGCCCAGCCCGGCGAGCGTCGCGAAGAAGCGCCCGGGGTTGCCGATGCCCGCAACCGCATGGACGCGCTTGCCGGCGAGCTCGGCGGGATCGGCCGGGCGGCGCGGCTCGCCGATCGCGAAGAGGCCCGCCGGCACGAGGCGCATCGCGAAAGCTCCGGGCCGGGCCGGGCCGCCGTTCACGACCGTCGCGTCGACCGGGCGGGAGGCGGGCTCGCGCAGCGGGCCCGCCGGCAGCAGCAGGCCGTTGCCATGGCCGCGATCGTCCTCCACCGCGATCTCGACGTCGCGCGCGAGCGCGTAGTGCTGCAGCCCGTCGTCGAGGATGAGGACGTCGCACTGCGGATGCGCGGCGAGGAGCGCGCGCGCCGCGGCGACGCGATCCGCGCCGATCCAGACGGGCACGCCCGCGCGCTCGGCGAGCAGCACGGGCTCGTCGCCGTAGCGCGCCGGATCGCCGCCCTTCGGCACCGCCGCCGGCCCGGCGTCCGCCGCGCCGTAGCCGCGCGCGACGATGCCGGGGCGGAAGCCGCGGCGGCGCAGCTCGCGCTCGAGCCACAGCACGAGCGGCGTCTTGCCCGCGCCGCCCACGGTGAGGTTGCCGACGACGACGACCGGGACACGGAGCCGCGTGGCGCGCAGGAGCCCGGCGCGGAAGGCGCCGCGGCGCAGCCGCACCGCGAGGCCGAAGACGAGCGCGAGGGGCGCGAGCGCCAGCGACACCGGCGAGAGGCGGTACCAGTGCCTCGCGGGAAAGTTCGCCTTCAGGCCCACGCGCGCCGCTCCGGCATGGCGGGACCGCGGGCTACTTCTGGGTCGCCTGCGTGGTGAACGTGACCTGCGTGTAGCCGGCGAGCCGCGCCGCTTCCATCACGTGGATCACCGACTGGTGCGTGGCGTTCGCGTCGGCGTCGATCACGACGGTGGGCTCCTTGAGCCCCGCGCCGGCGCGCTTCAGCTCCTCGGCGAACGACGACACGTCGCGGAAAGCCACCGGACGCTTGTCGACCACGTACTGGCCGGCGGCGGTCACCGCCACGTTGATCTCGTTCGGCCGGTCGAGCGCCTTCGTGGCGTCGGCGCTCGGGAGCGTGATCTGCAGCTCGGCGTAGCGGCTGTAGGTGGTGGTGATCATGAGGAAGATCAGGATCACCAGGAGGACGTCGATCAGCGGGATCAGGTTGATCTCCGGATCCTCCTTGAAAGTGCCGCGGAAGTTCATGGCGGCGCTTCCCCGTCAGACTTTCGGCCGCAGCTCGCGGTCGCCGTGCACGATGTCGACGAGCTTCGCCGCCTGCTCCTCCATGTCGACCACGAAGCCCTCGACCTTGCCGCGGAAGTGGCGGAAGAAGATCATCGCCGGGATCGCGATGAGCAGCCCGAAGCCGGTGTTGTAGAGCGCGATCGAGATGCCGTGCGCGAGCTCGGCCGGGTTGGTGCCGGTGGGCGACTGCGACCCGAAGATCACGATCATGCCGACCACCGTGCCGAAGAGCCCCATGAGCGGGCTGATCGAGGCGATGGTGCCGAGCGTGGTGAGGAAGCGCTCGAGCTGGTGCGAGACGGCGCGGCCTTCGTCCTCGATCGCCTCCTTCATGACCGGCCGCGGCGCACGGTGGTTGCGCAGCCCCGCGGCGAGCACGCGCCCGAGCGGCGAGTCCTTGGCGAGCGTCTCGACGAGCTGCGGCGTGACGCCCTGCTTCTGGTAGGCCTCGACGACCTTCTCGAGCAGGCCGTCGGGGACGATCCGGTCGCGGCGCAGGACGATCGTCCGCTCGATGATGAGCGCGACCGCGATGACGGACGCGATGATGAGCGGCCAGATCGGCCAGCCGGCCGCTTTGACGATTTCAAACAATCCCTTCTCCGGACAAATTAAAGCGCTGAAATGTAGCCTGCCGACCCTGTTTCGGCAAGGAAGGCACCGGGACCGGGGCGGCCCTGCGTACGCGGCCGCCGCGCGCACGACGCTTATCCACAGCTATTGTGGATAAGGCTGTGCATAGTCTGTAAACACCCTCCCTAAGTGGCGCGCGCACAACGCTTTTCCTCACGTGACCATTTTTTGCTCGGCAAGGATAGCGCCGGCGAATCAGGAAGTTACCGTATCGCCTCGGAGACGAGCCGCAGCACGCCGCCGGAGCGTCGGCGAACGGGCCACAACTGTGGATAGGCTAGAATCGATTCATGCGCGAACCCCCGGATTTCATGCAGATTCGCGATGACGGGGGCCCGGCGGTGCTGTCCGTTTCCGCGCTCGCGCGCAGCGTGCGCGACCTGCTCGAGCACCGCTTCCCGCTCGCGTGGGTCGCGGGCGAGATCTCCAACTTCACGCTCGCGCGGTCCGGGCACCTCTATTTCTCCCTCAAGGACGACGCGGCGCAGGTGCGCTGCGTGATGTTCCGTCACCGCGCGCAGCATCTCGACTTCGCTCCCCGCGAGGGCCTCCAGGTCGAGGTCCGCGCCACCGTCACACTCTACGAGCCGCGCGGCGACTTCCAGTTGAACGTCGAGTTCATGCGGCCGGGCGGCCTCGGCGCGCTCTACGAGGCGTTCCTCCGCCTGAAGGAGAGGCTCGCGCGCGAGGGCCTCTTCGACGAGCGCGCGAAGCGCCCGCCGCCGGCCTTCCCGAAGGCGATCGGCGTGGTCACCTCGCCGCAGGCCGCGGCGCTGCGCGACGTCCTGACGACGCTGGCGCGCCGCAATCCGGCGATCCCCGTCGTGATCTACCCGGCCCAGGTGCAGGGGCCGCTCGCGCCGCCGGAGCTCGTCGCCGCCCTGGAAGCCGCGGCCACGCGACGCGAGGTCGACGTGATCCTCCTCGTGCGCGGCGGCGGCAGCATCGAGGACCTCTGGGCCTTCAACGACGAGCGCGTCGCGCGCGCCATCCGCGCGTCGCCGATCCCGGTGGTCGTCGGCGTCGGGCACGAGACCGACTTCACCATCGCGGACTTCGCCGCGGACCGGCGCGCGCCGACGCCGACTGCGGCCGCGGAGCTCGCGAGCCCGTCGCGCGACGAGCTCGCCGCGCGCGTCGCATCGCTCGCCGCGCGGCTCGCGCGTCGCACCGCCCGCGACCTCGAGACGCGCATGCAGCTCCTCGACCACCTCTCGCGGCGGCTGGTGCACCCGGGCCGGCGGCTCGAGGCGCAGCGCCGCCTGGTCGCGAGCCTCGAGCGCCGGCTCGCGCACGCGACCGCCGGCCTCGTCGAGCGCCAGCGCTGGCGGCTCGCGCACCTCGTCGAGCGCAGCCGCGGGCGGCTGCCGCACGTCGACGCGCTCGCGGCGCGCTCCGCCGACCTCGCCGCGCGCGCGGCGCGCGCGTGGGAGGCGTTCGGCCGCGCGCGCGCAGCCCGCGTGGACGCGGCCGCCCGGGCGCTTGCCCATCTCGGTCCGGAAGCGGTGCTCGAGCGCGGCTACGCGATCGTGCGCGACGCGGCGGGCCGCATCGTGCGCGACGCCGCGCCGCTCGCGCCCGGGGACGCGCTCGAGATCGCGTTCGCTCGCGGAACCGCGGAGGCCACCGTCGTCGCGACGCGCGAGTAGGCGCGCGGGCGGCGCGAAGACCCTGCCCCCTGCGCGGTTGCGCTCGCCCGGGCGCGCTCCTAGAATCCGCGTTCTCTTCTCACCCCCGGAGCGAAACAGAATGGAGCACAAGCTGCCCGACCTGCCCTACCCGATGGACGCCCTGCAGCCGCACGTCTCCAGGGAAACGCTCGAGTTCCACTACGGCAAGCACCACCAGGCCTACGTCACCAACCTGAACAACCTCGTCAAGGGCACGGAGTTCGAGAACGCCGCGCTCGAGGAGATCGTGAAGAAGGCGCCCCCGGGCGGCATCTTCAACAACGCCGCGCAGGTCTGGAACCACACCTTCTTCTGGCACAGCATGAAGCCGGGCGGCGGCGGGCAGCCCGCGGGCGCGCTCGCCGATGCGATCAACCGCAAATGGGGCTCGTTCGAGGCGTTCAAGGAAGCCTTCGGCAAGAGCGCGGTGGGCAACTTCGGCTCGGGCTGGACCTGGCTCGTGAAGAAGCCCGACGGCTCGGTCGACATCGCGAACACCTCGAACGCGGGCACGCCGCTCACCGGCGCGGACAAGCCGCTCCTGACCGTCGACGTCTGGGAGCACGCCTACTACATCGACTACCGCAACCGCCGGCCGGACTTCGTCGGCGCGTTCCTGAACCACCTCGCGAACTGGGACTTCGCCGCGAAGAACTTCGCCTGAGGCCGGGGCGCGCGGTGCGCGTGCAGGCGGCGCGCCGCCGCCCACGGCAGGGCGCGATGAAGAGCCCTCTCGACTCGCTCTGGAACACGGTCGTCGTCGGCCTCGTGCTGACGGCGGTGCTCTGGTTCGTCGTGCGCGCCCTGCTCGGAGCCTAGCCGTGAACTGGGTGCCCGCGCTCGCCCGCTGGCTGCACATCCTCGCGGGCATCATGTGGCTCGGCCTGCTCTTCTACTTCAACTTCGTGCAGGTGCCGGCGCTCCGGGCGGCGCAGGCCGACGGCACGGCGGCGGGCATCGCGAAGCACGTCGCCCCGCGCGCGCTCTGGTGGTTCCGCTGGGCCGCCGTGGTCACCTGGCTCGCCGGCGCGGCGCTGCTCGGCAAGGACTTCGCGTCGGCGTTCGCGCTCGAAAAGAGCCACCTCGCCATCGGCGTCGGCGCCTGGCTCGGCACGATCATGCTCGCCAACGTCTGGCTCGTCATCTGGCCCGCTCAGCAAAAGGCGCTCGGCCTCGTCGCGGCGAGCGACGCCGCGCGTGAAGCGGCGCGGCGGCGGGCGTTCCTGGTCTCGCGCGTGAACCTCGCGCTCGCATTCCCGATGCTCTTCTTCATGGCCGCGGGCGCGCACACGGCCGTCTATTTCGGGCGCTAGGGCGGCTGGGCCGTCCGCGCACGGAGGGGGCGCACCCCCGCCGGCCGCGCGCTCCGCTCAGTCGATCTCGACTTCGGAGAGCACTTCCGGGGAGAGATGCGGCAGGTTCGGGCTGTAGGCCTCGAGCGGCAGCTCGTGCTGGCCGGCGGCGGTGGCGGCGCCGGCGAAGAGGTTCTTGAACCGCAGGGACTCGGGGTAGGGGAAGAAGTCGGCCACCTGGCCGGCGCGGATGCGCGCCTGCGCGTCCTTCCAGAACTCCGGGTCGAGCAGGTCGGCGTGGTGGCGCAGGAACGCCTCGCGGATGCGCGGCGTTCCGAGGAGGAACGTCGCGAACTCCTCGGGGAACACGTCGTGGCGCCCGACCGAGTACCACGGCTCGCCGGACATCTCGAACTCCGGATAGGGCGGCGGCGGGATGCGGCGGAAGTTGCAGTCGGTCAGGTACTCGAGCTCGTCGTAGTCGTAGAACACCACGCGGCCGTAGCGCGTGATGCCGAAGTTCTTGAAGAGCATGTCGCCGGGGAAGATGTTCGCGACCGCGAGCTCCTTGATCGCGTTGCCGTAGTCGCGGACCGCGTGCTCGAGCTCGGCCGGGCTCGCGTGGTCGAGGTAGAGGTTGAGCGGCGTCATGCGGCGCTCGATGTAGAGGTGCTTGATCACGAGCTGGTCGCCGTCCTCCTCGACGAGCGACGCGCAGCTCGTGGCGAGCTCGGCCACGAGCTCCGGGCTCATGCGCGAGCGCGGCAGCGCGACGTCGGAGAACTCGAGGGTGTCGGCCATGCGCCCGACGCGGTCGTGGCGCTTCACCAGCAGGTACTTCGCCCGCACGGTCGCGTGGTCGATGTCCTTGGGCGGCGCGAAGCGGTCGCGGATCACCTTGAAGACGTAGGGGAACGACGGCAGGGTGAAGACCATCATCACCAGGCCCGGGACGCCCGGCGCGACGACGAACTGGTCGCGCGAGTGGCGCAGGTGGTGCGCGAGGTCGCGGTAGAAGATGTTCTTGCCCTGCTTCTGCAGCCCGAGCATGGTGTAGAGGTCGGCGCGCGACTTCCACGGCATGATCGAGCGCAGGAACTGCACGTACCCGGAGGGCACGGCCATGTCCACCATGAAGTAGGCGCGCGACAGCGAGAACACCAGCCCGATCCGCCAGGCATCGAGCAGGATGGCGTCGAGGTAGAGCTCGCCGCGCGAGTTGCGCAGCACCGGAATCGCGAACGGGTACTCGTGGTGGCCGTTCACGACCTTGCCGATCACGTAGGCGGCCTTGTTGCGGTAGAAGGCCGAGTGCAGGACCTGCACCTGGAGGTTGGCCTCCGCCGGCGGCCAGCCGCCCAGGTGCTGCTCGACGGCCTTCAGCGCGTAGCCGATGTCGCGCTCGAGGTCGGCGAACGGCACGTTCCAGCGGAAGTCGGCGAGCACGTTGCGGAACGTCTCGCGCATCCCCATCGACGTCGGGTAGTAGCTACGGTAGGTCGGCGGGTCGGATTCGATGTACTCGGTCGAGACCGCCGGGCGGAAGAAGATGAAGTCGTTGTGGAAGTAGGTGCGGTGCAGGATCTTGCACGACACCGAGTTGAAGAACGTCTCGGCGAGCTCGGGCTGGCGGTGGTTGGTGAGCAGCCCGATGTAGAGGAGCTTCACCTGCTGCCAGGTGTTGGCGTCGAGCGAGCCGGCGCCGAGCTCCGAGCGCAGCCGCTCCACGGTCTCGCGGACGCGGTCGTCGTAGAACTGGATCCGGTCGCGCACGGCCTTCTGCGCGCCGGCCCAGTCCGCCGCCTCGAAGCGCGTCTTCGCGGCGGCGCTCGTCTCGCGGAAGAGCCGGTAGTGCCGGTCGAAGCCCTCCAGGAGCGCTCTCGCGATGCCGAGCGCGGTGGGGTTCTCTCCCTTCGGTATGTCCATGGCGCGGCGTGATCCCTGCTGGCGTCTTCGAGTCTATCACCGCGGCCGGGCGCTCCCGGGCGCCGGCTCCGCGGTTGGCGGGCCGTGCCCTTTCGGCGATAATTCGGCCTTGTGTCCGCCGCGTTTCGGCTTATGCGCTCGCGGCGGCGACCGGCGCGACACAGCGCAGGCGGACGCGGCGCCGCGCGCGCCCGGCGGCCCTGGCCGGCCCGCATCCACACGAGAAGACGAGAAGGAAGACCGATGAGCACGTCGAAGATCAAGGTTCCCGCAGGCGGGCAGAGAATCGACCCGTCGAAGCCCGTCCCGGACAACCCCATCATCCCGTACATCGAGGGCGACGGGACCGGCGTGGACATCACCCCGGTGATGATCAAGGTGATCGACGCCGCCGTGGCGAAGGCCTATGGCGGCAAGCGGAAGATCTACTGGATGGAGATCTACGCCGGCGAGAAGGCGACGCGCGTCTACGGCGGCGACATGTGGATGCCGGAGGAGACGCTGCAGGCGGTGAAGGACTACGTGATCTCGATCAAGGGCCCGCTCACGACCCCGGTCGGCGGCGGCATCCGCTCGCTCAACGTCGCGCTGCGCCAGGAGCTCGACCTCTACGTCTGCCTGCGGCCGGTGCGCTACTTCAAGGGCGTGCCCTCGCCGCTCAAGGAGCCCGAGAAAACCGACATGGTGATCTTCCGCGAGAACTCGGAGGACATCTACGCGGGCATCGAGTGGCCCGCCGAGTCCGACGGCGCGAAGAAGGTGATCCGCTTCCTGCAGGAGGAGATGGGCGTCAAGAAGATCCGGTTCCCGAACACCTCCGGCATCGGCATCAAGCCGGTGTCGCGCGAGGGCACCGAGCGGCTCGTGCGCAAGGCGATCGAGTACGCGATCGCGAACAAGCGCAGGTCGGTGACGTTGGTGCACAAGGGCAACATCCAGAAGTTCACCGAAGGCGCGTTCCGCGACTGGGGCTACGCGCTCGCCAAGCGCGAGTTCGGCGGCGTGGAGCTCGACGGCGGCCCTTGGCTCAGGCTGCCGCAGGGGATCGTCGTGAAGGACGTGATCGCGGACGCGTTCCTGCAGCAGATCCTGCTGCGGCCGGCGGAGTACGACGTGATCGCGACGCTCAACCTGAACGGCGACTACATCTCCGACGCGCTCGCCGCGCAGGTGGGCGGCATCGGCATCGCGCCCGGGGCGAACCTCTCCGACACGGTCGCGAACTTCGAGGCCACCCACGGCACCGCGCCGAAGTATGCCGGCCAGGACAAGGTGAACCCGGGCTCGCTCATCCTCTCCGCGGAGATGATGCTGCGGCACATGGGGTGGGTGGAGGCCGCCGACCTGGTGATCGCCGCCATGGACCGCACGATCGGCGACAAGGTCGTCACCTACGACTTCGCGCGCCTCATGAGCGGCGCGAAGGAAGTGTCCTGCTCGGGCTTCGGCGACGCGATGATCGAGCGCATGTAGCGGCGCGCCCGCTGCCGGCGAGAGCCCCGCGCGAGCGGGGCTCTTTCGTTTCCGCGCGGCCGCCGCGCGCCGCTCACCGGGCGGCGGGTGCCTGCTCCAGCCCGCCGATGCGCGTGCCGGCCTTCACGCCGCGCGCCGCGAACCAGCCCTGGTTCATCTCGAGCGCGAACTTCGCCGGACCAGCGGCGCAGTGCGACGCCTCGGTGAGCGGCGCCATGTCCTCGACGTTGAGGATCACGCCCTGCTCGTCCATGAACGCCACCGACAGGGGCACGTACGTGTTCCGCATCCACATGCAGATGCGCTGCGGCTCGGGGAAGACGAAGAGCATGCCGTCGCTCGCGCCGAGCGTCTTGCGGAACATCAGGCCCTGCGCGCGCGTCTCGAACGTGCTGGCGACCTCGGCGCGGATGACGTGGATGCCGGCGTTCAGCTGCACGCGCGGCAGCGGCGCCTGGGCGAGCGCCGGGGCGGCGGCGAGGGCGGCGGCGATGGCGAGTCTGCGCATCTTCGGACTTTCCTCGGATCGGGTGGGCAGGTGGCGGCGGCCGGCCGTCACCCGCGTGGCGGCGAACCGGCTAGAGCCCGGCGGGCGCGCGGGTTGACGCGCGCGCCCGCGACCTGCGAGTTTCGCCGATTCAGCGGCCGCGCGCGACACGGCGCGCCCGACGCCGGCCAGCCGCCGGCGACGGGCCCGCGCCTCGTTCCCGGGGCGGCCCGACGGGCCGCTGGGTTGGGGGCGTGGCTGTCCAGGTGATCGCCTCGCGCCACGCGCCGGGCGGCAGGCCCTCGAGATCGAACGGACCGACGCGCACGCGCACGAGCCGCAGCGTCGGGTAGCCGACCCGCGCCGTCATCTTCCGGACCTGGCGGTTGCGGCCCTCGCGGAGCGTGAGCTCGATCCAGCTCGTGGGGATGCTCGCCCGGTGCCGAACCGGCGGCGTTCGCGGCCATAGGTCGCCGGGCGGCGGGATGCGCCGCACCTCGGCCGGCCGGGTCGGCCTCCCGTCGATCTCGACGCCACGCGCGAGCCGGGCGATCGCCTGCGCGTCGATCTCCCCCTCGACCTCGACGAGGTAGGTCTTCGGCCACTTGTGCCGGGGATCGGCGATCTCGGCCTGCAGCGCACCTTCGGCGGTGAGCAGCACCAGTCCCTCGCTCGCCGCGTCGAGGCGCCCCGCGGGGTACACGCCGGCGATCGGGATGTAGTCGCGCAGGCACGGACGCTCGTCGGCGAAGCGGCACACGACGCCGTAGGGCTTGTTGAAGAGGACGACCCGGGCGGGCCGGCCGGCGGCCGGCGGGAGGCTCGCCGGCCGGGACCGGTTGGAGCGCGCCCCGCTCATCGCGCGCGGGAAACGAAAAAGCCCCGCCTCGCGGGGCTCGAGGCAGGCCGGGCCCGCGCCTCAGGCGGCCTGGATGTTGGACGCCTGCTTGCCCTTCGGCCCCTGGACCACCTCGAAGGTCACCTTCTGGCCTTCCTTGAGGGTCTTGAAGCCGGGCATCTGGATCGAGCTGTAATGGGCGAAGAGATCCTCGCCGCCGTCGTCCGGCGTGATGAACCCGAAGCCCTTCGCGTCGTTGAACCACTTCACTGTTCCGGTTGGCATGGTCCCTTCCCTGAACGTTTTTGCCTATCGGGGTCCCCCCCACCAATGCCTGCGTTCCAAGCAAGCCGTGGAGACCCCCGCGACGGAGGCGAGACCGCGTAGCGCTTGAACGACAAACATCCGCGGCTTTTTAACCGCTTTTCCCCGCGGGCGTCAAGCGGCGCGGGCAGCGTCAACCTCCTGCCGCGAAAGGGCGTTTTCGCCCGAGGGGGCGCGTTGCGGGGCGCGCAAACTCTGCTAGCATTACACGCGAGTCAACGTGCCCGCGGCGGACCGGCCGCGCATCCGGTCCGCGGCGCGGCGCGGCACCCGATTCGGCTGACACGAGGCTCTGGCACAACGTCCCCTGGCAGTATGTCGTCACGTCCGCGCGATGGAACGGTCCTCGAGGCCCGGAAGAGCAAGCTCAAGCCCCCGCCGCTCTTCAAGGTGCTCCTCCTGAACGACGACTACACGCCGATGGAGTTCGTGGTGGTGGTGCTGCAGACCTTCTTCGGCATGACGCGGGAGAAGGCGACGCAGGTGATGCTCAAGGTGCACCGCGAGGGCATGGGGATCTGCGGGGTGTACCCGAGGGACATCGCGACGACGAAGGTCGAGCAGGTTGTCTCGTACGCGCGCAAGCACCAGCACCCGCTGCAGTGCGTGATGGAGGAAACGTAGGTGATCGCCCAGGAGCTCGAAGTGACCCTCCACATGGCCTTCGTGGAGGCGCGCCAGAAACGGCACGAATTCATCACGGTCGAGCACCTGCTGCTCGCCCTGCTCGACAACCCCACGGCCGCCGACGTCCTGCGCGCCTGCGCGGCGAACATCGAGGAGCTGCGCAAGCAGCTCGCCGAGTTCATCGGCGCCCACACGCCGACGGTCGGCGGCACCGACGAGATCGACACCCAGCCGACGCTCGGCTTCCAGCGGGTGATCCAGCGCGCGATCCTGCACGTCCAGTCCTCGGGCAAGAAGGAGGTGACCGGCGCGAACGTGCTGGTGGCGATCTTCGGCGAGAAGGACTCGCACGCCGTGTACTTCCTCCACCAGCAGGGCGTCACGCGGCTCGACGTCGTCAACTACATCTCGCACGGGATCACCAAGAGCCCGCAGTCCGGCGGCAAGGAGAAGGCGGAGACCCCCGAGGAGCCGCAGGAGGAGAGCCAGGGCGGCGGCGCGCTCGAGTCCTACACGACGAACCTCAACGCGCAGGCGCTCGCCGGCAAGATCGACCCCCTCATCGGGCGCGAGCGCGAGCTCGAGCGCGTGATCCAGACGCTCTGCCGCAGGCGCAAGAACAACCCGCTGCTGGTCGGCGAGGCCGGCGTGGGCAAGACCGCGATCGCCGAGGGCCTCGCGCGCCGGATCGTCGAGGGCACGGTCCCCGACATCCTCGCCCGCTGCCAGGTGTACGCGCTCGACATGGGTGCGCTGCTGGCGGGCACCAAGTACCGCGGCGACTTCGAGCAGCGCCTGAAGGCGGTGCTGAAGCAGCTCCTCGACAACCCGAACGCGATCCTCTTCATCGACGAGATCCACACGCTGATCGGCGCCGGTGCCGCCTCCGGCGGGACGCTCGACGCCTCGAACCTCCTCAAGCCGGCGCTCTCGTCGGGGTCGCTGAAGTGCATCGGCGCGACCACCTACAACGAGTACCGCGGCATCTTCGAGAAGGACCACGCCCTGTCGCGGCGCTTCCAGAAGATCGACGTGACCGAGCCGTCGATCGACGAGACGGTCGAGATCCTGAAGGGGCTCAAGAGCCGCTTCGAGGCGCACCACGGCGTCAAGTACAGCGCCAACGCGCTCAGCACCGCCGCCGAGCTCTCCGCCCGCTACATCACCGACCGGCACCTCCCCGACAAGGCGATCGACGTGATCGACGAGGCGGGCGCCGCGCAGCGCATCCTCCCCAAGTCGCGCCAGAAGCGCGTCATCGGCAAGCCCGAGATCGAGGAGATCATCGCCAAGATCGCGCGCATCCCGCCCAAATCGGTGTCCACCGACGACCGCGCCGCGCTCAAGAACCTCGACCGCGACCTCAAGGCCGTGGTGTTCGGCCAGGACAAGGCGATCGACGCGCTGGTGTCGGCGATCCGCACGGCGCGCTCCGGCCTGGGCAACCCGCAGAAGCCGATCGGCAACTTCCTCTTCAGCGGCCCGACCGGCGTGGGCAAGACCGAGCTCGCGCGCCAGCTCGCCTATTCGCTCGGCATCGAGCTCATCCGCTTCGACATGTCCGAGTACATGGAGCGGCACGCGGTGAGCCGCCTGATCGGCGCGCCCCCGGGCTACGTCGGCTTCGACCAGGGCGGGCAGCTCACCGAGGCGATCACCAAGAAGCCCTACTCGGTGCTGCTCCTCGACGAGATCGAGAAGGCGCACCCGGACGTCTTCAACGTGCTGCTGCAGGTGATGGACCACGGCACGCTCACCGACAACAACGGGCGCAAGGCGGACTTCCGCAACGTCATCATCATCATGACGACCAACGCCGGCGCCGAGGCGCTCACCAAGACGTCGATCGGGTTCAACCCGCCGGCGGTCGCGGGCGACGAGATGGGCGACATCAAGCGGATGTTCTCGCCGGAGTTCCGCAACCGCCTCGACGCGATCATCTCCTTCCGCGCGCTCGACCACGAAATCATCCTGCGCGTCGTGGACAAGTTCCTGATGCAGCTCGAGGAGCAGCTGCACGAGAAGAAGGTCGAGGCGATCTTCACCGACGGCCTGCGGAACTGGCTCGCCAAGCGCGGTTTCGACCCACAGATGGGGGCCCGCCCGATGGCGCGCCTCATCCAGGACACGATCCGCCGCTCGCTCGCCGACGAGCTGCTCTTCGGGCGCCTCGCGAACGGGGGCCGGGTCACGATCGACGTCGACGCGGACGAAAAGGTCGTGCTGCGCTTCGACGAGGGCGCGCCCGCCGCGCCCGCTCCCGCCGCGCCGGCGCCGGCGGAAACCTGACCCGCAGGGCATCCGCGCCGCGTCCGGGGGCCGCGCGTGCGGCCCTCGTCGCTTCTTGCGGGGCGCGATCAAGGCGCGCCATGGTGCCATGCGGAGCTTCGATCAACGCGGGGCTCAGCGCCATGCGGAGCTTCGACTTGACGCGCCCCCCTGCAGCGTCAGAAACTTGCGGCGCAACAGACAACCGACGCGGC
Organism: Burkholderiales bacterium; assembly: GCA_026417035.1. Lineage (GTDB taxonomy): Bacteria > Pseudomonadota > Gammaproteobacteria > Burkholderiales > SG8-39 > JAOAEA01. The sequence continues at coordinate 5,771 of JAOAEA010000015.1, read as the reverse complement.
GCTCCGACGCCGCGCCCCTTAGGAGGAGAACCCCTGATGAAGCGCGCGCTTTCCGTGCTCGCTGGCCTTGCAGCGGCGCTGCCGCTCGCGGCGGCGGCCCAGACCCCGAATGGCCGTGATCTGGCGGCCGCCTGCGCCATCTGCCACGGCACCGAGGGCCGGGCGCAGCCCAACATGGCCGTGCTCGCCGGCGTCCAGAAGGAGCAGCTCGCGAAGCTCCTCGTGGAATTCCGCGACGGCCGGCGGCCCGGGACGATCATGCCGAAGCTCGCGAAGGGCTACACCGACGCCCAGATCGACGCGGTCAGCGCGTTCTTCGCGGCACAGAAGAAATAGGGGGAGACGACCATGGCATTCGATTTCACGCGCCGCGACTTCATCAAGCTGGTGGGCGCGGGCACCGCGGCCGGGCTCGCGGGCTGCGCCACCGAGCCGGCGGCGCCCGCGAAGCCGGTGGGCACGGTGATCGTGGTCGGCGCCGGGTTCGGCGGCGCCACGGCGGCGAAGTACATCCGGATGTGGAGCGGCGGCCGGATCCAGGTGTTCCTGATCGAGCGCAACGAGAAGTTCGTCTCCTGCCCGCTCTCGAACCTCGTGCTGGGCGGCTCGCGCAGCATCGACGATCTGACGATCGGCTACGAGAAGCTGCGCAACTACGGGGTCCAGGTGATCCGGGACGAGGTCACCGACATCATCGTCGACAAGAAGCGCGTGCGCATGAAGCGGGTCGAGGACCTGCCCTACGACCGCCTGGTCGTCGCCCCCGGCATCGACTTCATGTTCGGCGACATCGCCGGCCTCGACGCCAAGGCGCAGGAGACCATCCTGCACGCCTGGAAGGCCGGCCCGCAGACCGTGGCGCTGCGCAAGCAGCTCGAGGCGATGCCCGATGGCGGGACCTACATCCTGTCGATCCCGAAGGCGCCCTACCGCTGCCCGCCCGGCCCCTACGAGCGCGCCTGCCAGGTCGCCGCGTACTTCAAGCAGGCGAAGCCCAGGTCGAAGGTGCTGATCCTCGACGGCAACGAGGACGTGATCTCGAAGAAGGGCCTCTTCATGGCCGCCTGGGACCAGCTCTACAAGGGCATCATCGAATACCGCCCGAACCAGGAAGTGAAGCAGGTGGACGCCGCGGCGCTCACCGTGCGCACCGAGTTCGACACGTTCAGGGGCAACGTGCTCAACGTCGTCCCGCCGCAGCGCGCCGGCGACATCGCGGAGAAGGCGAAGCTCGTCACGGCGAACAACCGCTGGTGCGGCGTGGACTGGCAGACGGCCGAGTCGGTCGCCGTGCCGGGCATCCACGTGATCGGCGACGCGACCCTGTCGGCGCCCGCGATGCCCAAGTCGGGCAGCATGGCGAACAACCAGGCCAAGATCGCGGCGAGCGCGATCGTCGCGCAGCTCCTCGGCCAGCCGGTGAACGCGCAGCCGCAGATCATCAACACCTGCTACAGCTACGCGAGCGCCACCGAGGCGATGCACGTCGCGTCGGTGCACCGTTGGGACGCGGAGAAGAAGACGCTCGTGACGGTGCCCGGTTCTGGCGGCGTCTCGAGCCAGCGGAGCGAGATGGAGAAGCAGTTCGCCGACGCCTGGGCGCGCAACATCTGGGCCGACACGCTCGCGTAGCGGCCCGGCGCGGCGAGCGGGAAGGGCAGCCTCGGCTGCCCTTTTTTTCGCGCCGCTTCCGGCCGCGGCCCATCAGCCGCGGCCGGTGCTCCCGAACCCGCCCGCGCCGCGCTCGCTCGCCCCGAAGTCCTCGACGAGTTTGAGGGCCACCTGGAGCACCGGGACGATGACGAGCTGCGCGATCCGCTCCAGCGGCTGGATCGTGAACGCCTCCCGGCCGCGGTTCCACACCGACACCATGATCTCGCCCTGGTAGTCGGAGTCGATCAGCCCGACCAGGTTGCCGAGCACGATGCCGTGCTTGTGGCCGAGCCCCGAGCGCGGCAGCACCAGTGCGGCGAGCCCGGGGTCGTCGAGATGGATGGCGATCCCGCTCGGGACGAGCCGGGTGTCGCCGGGCGCGAGCGTCACGGCCGCGTCGATGCAGGCGCGCAGGTCGAGGCCCGCTGCGCCCGGGGTCGAGTACCGCGGCGGCGTGTCGTGGAGGCGCGGGTCGAGGACCTTGACGTCGATGGCGTGCATGGCGTTGCGGGGCCGGCGACGCCGTGTCCCGGCCCCAAGGGGTCAGCGGGGGGCGAGCATGCGCGCGATGTGGCCCACGAGCTCGCGCGCGAGCCTGATCTTCGGTGCGCGCGGGAGCACGTGCTCGCCGTGGTCGTCGAAGAGGGTGAGCGCGTTGTCGTCGGCGCCGAAGGCCTCCTGCGCGAGGTTCGCGGCAAGGAGCGGGATGCCCTTTTTCTTCCGCTTCGCCTGCGCGTACTCGCGCAGGTTCTCCGTCTCCGCGGCGAACCCGACGCAGAACGGCGGCCGCGGCAGCGAGGCGACCTCGCCGAGGATGTCCGGGTTCTCGGCGAGCGTGAGCGTCGGCGCCTCGCCCGCCCGCTTCTTGATCTTGTGGTCTTTCGCGCCGACCACGTGGTAGTCGGCGACCGCCGCGACCGCGATGAAGATGTCCGTCCCCGGCGCCCGGGCGAGCACCGCATCGCGCATCTCGCGCGCAGTGGTGACATCGACGCGGGCGACCCGCGGCGGCGTGGGAAGCGCGGTGGGTCCGGAGACGAGGGTCACCTCGGCGCCCGCCTCCGCCGCGGCCTGGGCGACGGCATACCCCATCTTGCCCGAGGACAGGTTCGTGATCCCGCGCACGGTGTCGATCGGCTCGAACGTGGGGCCGGCAGTGACCAGCACCCGCTTGCCCGCGAGCGTCTTCGGCGCAAGGAGCGCCACGAGCTCCGCATAGATGTCGGCGGGCTCGGACATCCGGCCAAGTCCGGTTTCGCCGCAGGCCTGATCGCCCGCCGCCGGGCCGACCACGGCGACGCCGTCGGCGCGGAGCGTCGCGACGTTGCGCTGCGTCGCCGGGTGCTCCCACATCTGCCGGTTCATCGCCGGCGCCACGAGGAGCGGGCACTCCCGGGCGAGGCAGAGCGCCGAGAGCAGATCGTCGGCGAACCCGTGGGCGAGCTTGGCGAGGAAGCCCGCCGTGGCCGGCGCGACGACGACGATCTCGCGGTCGCGCGAAGCCTCGATGTGTGCCATGTTGTTCGGCACGCTCGCGTCCCACATGTCCGTGAGCACCGCGCGCCCCACGAGCGCCTGCAGCGTCACCGGCGTGACGAAGCGCGTCGCCGCCTCGGTCATCACGACCTGCACGTCCGCGCCCGCCTTGACGAGCAGCCGCGCGAGCTCGGCGGCCTTGTAGGCCGCGACCCCGCCGGTGACGCCGAGGAGGATGCGGCGCGATGCGAGTTCGCTCATGTCCGGTGCTGTTTCGCCGCGGAACGTCGGAACAAAGGCGGGCACATCCCCCTTCGACCCCCGATATCGGAGGAAGCCCTGATCCATCTGGCGAACAACTCGGAGCTTCCCTAGACTTCGGCCGTTCACGAAGTCCGGCGATTCTACGCGAAAGGCGCCGCCGCCCCGATGCCGATCTCCGACTGGCCCGAAGACGAGCGCCCGCGCGAGAAGCTCCTCGCCCGCGGCCCCGGGAGCCTCTCCGACGCCGAGCTCCTCGCCATCTTCCTGCGGGTGGGCGTGCGCGGCATGAGCGCCGTCGATCTCGGCCGCGCGCTGCTGGAGCGCTTCCGCTCCCTCGGGGGTCTGCTCGCGGCCAGCGCGGACCGGCTCGCGGAGGTGCCGGGAATCGGCGTGGCCAAGTCGGCGCAGCTCAAGGCCGGCCTCGAGATCGCCCGCCGCGCGCTCATCGAGCAGGCCCGGACCCAGGACACGCTCTCCTCCCCCGAAGCGGTCCGGGACTACCTCCGGCTCGCCCTGCGCGATCGCGAGCACGAGGTGTTCGCCGCCGTGCTGCTCGACGCCCAGAACCGCGTGATCCACTACGAGGAGCTCTTCCGCGGCACCCTCACCCAGACGAGCGTGTACCCGCGCGAGGTGGTGAAGTGCGCGCTGCGCCACAACGCGGCGGCCGTGATCTTCGCCCACAACCACCCCTCCGGGGTCGCGGAGCCGAGCCAGGCCGACCGCCTCCTCACCGACGCCTTGCGGCAGGCGCTCGGCATGGTGGACGTCCGGGTCCTCGACCACTTCGTGATCGGCGCCGCCGGGGCGACGTCGTTCGCCGAGCGGGGCCTGCTCTGACGGCACGCGCGTTCCGGCGCCCCGGGCCGGCCCGCGCGGCGGCTTGAGGCGCCCGACCCTTCTCGCGTATAATCCCCAGCTTTTCCGCCAACCCGGAGCACCAGTCATGGCACGAGTCTGCCAAGTCACCGGCAAGAAGCCGCAGACGGGGCACAACGTCTCCCACGCGAACAACAAGACCAAGCGCCGCTTCCTGCCGAACCTGCAAACCCGCCGTTTCTGGGTCGAGAGCGAGAACCGCTGGGTGCGGCTGCGCGTTTCGAACGCGGGCCTGCGCAGGATCGACAAGGTCGGGATCGACGCGGTGCTCGCGGACCTGCGCGCGCGCGGCGAGATCTGACCGCCCACCCCGAAGGAGCACCGCCATGCGCGAGAAGATCAAGCTCGAGTCGACCGCCGGCACCGGCTACTTCTACACGACGACCAAGAACAAGCGCACCACGCCCGACAAGCTCGAGATCAAGAAGTACGATCCGAAGGCGCGCAAGCACGTCGTCTTCAAGGAGACGAAGCTGAAGTAGGACCGGCACGCGCCGGCCTGCGGCTCGCGACGGCCCGCCCCGGCGGGCCGTCCGCGTTTCGGGGCGGACGGAAGAGAAAGGGCCGCGGTCGGCGGCCCCTTTCCGTCCGGCCCGGGGGAGCGCGCTACGCGTAGCTCCGCAGCCGCCGCGAGAAGTCGGCGATCGGGGCGATGCCGCTCGCCTCGGCCCGCTGGCACCAGTCCTGCAGCTGCCGCACGAGCTGCTCGCGCGACGCGCTGGAGCGCGCCCACAGCGCCTCGAGCTCGCGCCGCAGCTCGTAGGCCTTCGCGAGCGCCGCGCTCTTGGCGAGCGCCTCGGCGAGCTTCGCCCGCTGCGGCGCATCGAGCTTGCGCTCGTCGCGCACCAGCCAGCGCTTGAAGCGCGCGAGGAGCTCCGCGTCCTGCGGGCGGACGCGGCGCAGCTTCGCGAGCTCCTCGGCGTAGGTCGCCTTGAGCGACTTCGCGTACTTCGCGAGCACGTCGTAGCGGTTCGCGATCACCGCCTGCAGCGTCTCGAGGTCCACCGCCGGCTTCGCCTCGCGGAAGCGCGGTGTGGGCGCGACCTTCTTGACCCGGGCGAGGCCCAGCATCTCGAGCAGGCGGATGTACGCCCAGCCGAGGTCGAACTCGTACCACTTGTTCGAGAGCTTCGCGGAGGACGCGTAGGCGTGGTGGTTGTTGTGCAGCTCCTCGCCGCCGATCAGGATGCCGATCGGGAAGATGTTGGTGCTCGCGTCCTCGGTCTCCCAGTTGCGGTAGCCCCAGTAGTGGCCCACGCCGTTGATGACGCCCGCGGCCCAGAAGGGGATCCAGGCGATCTGCACCAGCAGGACGACGAGGCCGGGCACCAGCCCGAATAGCAGCGCGTCGGCCGTCCCCATCAGGGTCAGGCCCAGGAGCACGAACCTCGAATACACGTTGCGCTCGAGCCAGTCGTCGGGCGTGCCGTGGCCGTAGCGCTCCAGGGTCTCGGCGTTGTGCGATTCCTTGACGTACAGGCTGTCTCTTATACACATCT
>JAOAEA010000151.1 GCA_026417035.1 Burkholderiales bacterium | reverse complement strand
CGGCTCGGTCACGTTGATCGGCACGGTCTCCCCGCCCGGTGGTGACTTCTCCGAGCCGGTCACCCGTCATACCAAAGAGATCGTGCAGACCTTCTGGGCCTTGTCGCGCGAGCTGGCGGACGCGCGCCACTACCCGGCGGTGGACTGGGTGGAGAGCTTCTGCGGCGATGTGACGGCAGCGGCGCGCTGGTGGACGACCAACGTCGATGCAGGCTGGCAGGCGGCGCGTGCCGAGGCGCTGGCACTGCTCGCCGCCTCGGCCGAACTGACGCGCATCGTCAACCTGGTCGGGGTGGAGGCCCTGTCGGCCGAACAGCGCTGGACCCTGGAGGCGGCGGCGCTGATCAAGGAGGGGGTGTTGCAGCAATCCGCCCTCGATCCGGTGGACAGTCATGCCGCGCCGCCCAAGCAATACCTGCTGCTGCGGGCCATGCTGGACATCCACGCCCAGGGTATGCGGGCTCTCGGGCTGGGGGTGCCCGTGCGCAGGCTGCTCGAGCTGCCGCTGCTGGTCGAGGCCAGGCGCTGGAAAGGCCACTATGGTTCGGAGGAGGTCGAGGCCTTGCGTGCCCGTGTGGCCTCCATCCCCCAGGTGTTCGAGGCGCTGGTGCGCACCCACCAGGCCCCCGATGCGCGGGGCTGAGCGCAGGGTGGCCGCGATCGAGCCGACATGAGCATCGTCGAATACCGCAGCGCAACCTCGGCCCGCGGTGGGCTCGTGCTGATG
>JAOAEA010000150.1:240-732 GCA_026417035.1 Burkholderiales bacterium | reverse complement strand
ACCAGATACTCGCCATAGAGCTTGTTTTCGCCGGTGGCGGGGTTACGGGAGAAGGCGACCCCAGTGGCCGAGTCATCGCCGCGGTTGCCAAAGACCATGGTCACCACATTGACCGCGGTACCATTGGCGATATCGGGCGTGATATTGAACTGCTTGCGATAATCGACCGCCCGCTTGCCCAGCCAGGAGTTAAAGACCGCCTTGATCGCGATCTCTAGCTGCTCATAGGGGTCAGAGGGGAAGGGGCGGCCGGTGTGTTCCTCGACGATCTTTAGGAACCGCTCGCAGACCTCGCGCAGGTCGTCTGCAGAGAGGTCCACGTCTTGTTTGGCGTGTGCGGCCTCTTTCGCCGCATCAAAGGCCTTGTCGAAGAGTTCATCCGGCACCCCTAGCGCGATCTTGCCGAAGAGCTGGATGAAACGCCGGTATGAGTCATAAGCAAAGCGCGGATCGCCGGTGGCCTGGATCACGCCGTGGAGGGTGTCGCTGTTA
>JAOAEA010000150.1:0-230 GCA_026417035.1 Burkholderiales bacterium | reverse complement strand
GTATCCATCATCCCCGGCATGGAGATCGCCGAGCCCGAGCGTACCGAAACCAATAAGGGATTGTCCGGGTCGCCGAAGCCCTTGCCGGTCTTTTGCTCAAGGAGCCGCATATGATCGCGCACCTGATCCATAAGCCCCGTGGGAAGGACGCGCTTGCGGTCTTCGAGATAATTGAGACAGGCCTCGGTGGTAATGACAAAACCAGGCGGGACATTGAGCCCGATCTGGGT
>JAOAEA010000149.1 GCA_026417035.1 Burkholderiales bacterium | reverse complement strand
GCGTAGAGCCGGGGGCGATCCTCGTTAGCCCTGCGCTGGCGGCTCTGCGCCACGATCTGGGGCGCCTTGGCCAGCGACTCGCCCAGGGCCGCCGAGCCATTCCGTGCCACCAACGGCGGCGGGGATCGAACGCCGCTCGAACATGCCGTCGAGGCCGCCCAGGACCGCAACGAGAACATTGACACCAAGCCACACAGAGGTAGACCAGGACTGGCGTCAGGCCCATCCGCCGATAGAACGATGCCATCGGTAGTACATCTGTCCCCGAATTTGGGCTCACGATCGGTGTCCAATATCGCCGTTGACTGGTCCGTTTGCCCAAGGAGCCCCCGGATGGAACCCGCACGGTCTGCCGACTTCACCCCCGAGCTGCCGCCGCAGCCGATCAGTCTCGACGTGCTGCGCGAGAAATACCTCAAGGACGGCGAGGCCGACGCGGAGGCGCTGTTCGACCGCGTCGCCCGCGCGCTCGCCAGCGTCGAGGCACCCGCACAGCGCGACGCGTGGACGGCGCGCTTTCGCGCCCACCTGGCCGCGGGCGCGATCGGCGCCGGGCGCATCATGAGCGCCGCTGGCACCGGCATCCAGGCCACGCTCATCAACTGCTTCGTGCAGCCGGTGGGCGACTGCATCCAGGGCGTGGACGAAGACGGCCTGCCCGGCATCTACGAGGCGCTGCGCGAAGCCGCGGAAACCATGCGCCGCGGCGGCGGCGTCGGCTACGACTTCTCGCGC
>JAOAEA010000148.1 GCA_026417035.1 Burkholderiales bacterium | reverse complement strand
CGCCGTCACCGCCTGGGAGGGGGTGGGCGACGCCGCCGGCAAGCCGCTGCCGCTCTCGCCCGAGGCGGTGGAGCGGCTGATGGACCTCGACGACCTCGCCGCCGCCTTCTGGGATCGCGCCACCGTGCCGGTCGCCGCGGTGGCCGCCGAGGGAAACGGCTGAGGGCCCGCGCCGCCTGGCACTTCGGGCGCGGGCCCGAATACTGCCGCGGCTGCGCGGCCCTCGGGCGCGACTGTGGCGCCCTTTGCCCCTACGCCGCCCACGCCCCCGCGAGCGTCGAGGGCCACGCCTGCTGGGCCGCCGGCACCGCCTGCGCCGAGGCCACGATGGGCGGGCTGAGCCTCGACACCGCCGGGGCGCTCGCCGCCGTGCGCGAGATGGGTGCGTCCGGCTGGGCCGCCGCCGAGCTGCTGCTCGCCCTCCGCATCGGCATGGCCGAGGGCAGCGCCGCCCGCCGCGAGGGGGAGACGACCTGACATGGCCGACGCCACCCGCCGCGTCTCCGTCCGCCTGTCGCTGGACGACGCCGCGCGCGTGAAGTCCGAGCTGCGCGAGGTCGGCGAGACCGGGAGCCGCAGCCTGGACCGCATCCAGGACGGCGCCGAGCGGGCATCCCGCGCACTCTCCCTCCTGGACGTCGCCGTCCGCGGCATCCAGCTCGCCGGTGTGGCCGCCGGCCTGCGCGCCCTCGTCCTGGCGGGCGACGCCCTCAGCCAATCCATGGGCCGCCTCACCACCGCCGTGGGCGGTGTGGAAC
>JAOAEA010000147.1 GCA_026417035.1 Burkholderiales bacterium | reverse complement strand
GGTCGGGGCGCTTGAAGTAGCCCTTCAGCCGCCCGGGCGATTTGATCAGCACCTCGCCTTCGTCGGAGATCTTGACCTGCACGCCCGGCAGCGGCGTGCCGACATGGCCGGGGGTGCATTTCTCTTGGCTGGAACCATGCGAGTAGGCGAAGTCCTCGGTCATGGCATAGCCTTCCAGCAGGTTCAGGCCGAGTTTGCGGTACCACTCGATCAGCGACGGCGGGATCGGCGCGCTGCCGCTGCCGGCCTGGATGACCTGGTCGAGCCCCAGGCCCTTGAGCACCTTCTTGGCGACGATGCGGTTCAGGATCGGGATCGACAACAGCCGGTCGAGCTTCTTCTGCGGCATCTTGGCGAACACGCCCTGCTGAAACTTGAGCCACAGCCGCGGCACCGAGATGAACACCGTCGGCCGCGCGCGCTGCAAATCCTGCACGAAGGTGTCGAGCGATTCGGCGAAGTACAGCGTGCCCTTGCCGCGCACGAAGGCGGCACATTCGATCCACGCGCGTTCGAAGCAATGCGCCAGCGGCAGGTAGGACAAGGCGCGCGAGACATAGTCGCTGCCCAGTTGCGATTCCTGATAGGCGACGATGCCCTCGGCCACCGCGCTGATGCTGGCGAAGGTCTGCATCACGCCCTTGGGCTGGCCGGTGGAGCCCGAGGTGTACAGGATCATCGCCAGATCGTCGGGCAGGCGCTTCGGTTGGCCCTGCAGCGGCTCGCTGCGGGCGATGATGTCGGCCCATTTCTCGTAGCC
>JAOAEA010000146.1 GCA_026417035.1 Burkholderiales bacterium | reverse complement strand
GTGCGCGACCCGACCATCAACGCCTTCGCGCTGCCTGGCGGTCATATCGGCGTGCACACGGGGCTCATCTCCGCCGTGCGCAGCGAATCCGAGCTGGCGGCGGTGCTGGCACACGAGATCGCCCACGTTACCCAGAATCACGTGGCGCGCATGCTGGAGGCGCAAAAGAGCGCGAGCCTGGCATCCCTGGTCGCACTGGCCATCGCTATCCTGGCAGCACGCACCGATAGCCAGGTCTCCCAGGCCGCCGCCACCGTCGGCAGCGCGCTTACGGTGCAGCAGCAGCTCGACTACAGCCGCGATTTCGAGCGCGAGGCCGACCGCGTGGGGCTGAACATCCTCACCCAGGCCGGGTTCGCGCCGCAGGCCATGGTGAGCTTTTTCGAGCGGCTGCAGGCTCAGTCCCGGGTGCTGGAGACCCATGCCCCTGCCTATCTGCGCACCCACCCGCTTACCTATCAGCGCATCGCCGACCTGCAGAACCGTGTGGGCGAGCTGCCCTACCGGCAGTATCCGGACAGCCTGGAGTTCCGCCTCATCCAGGCCAAGGTATGGGCGGGTGAGGGCGAGCCAGGCCAGGCGCTCGCGCGCCTCGAGTCCAGGCTGGCGCAGGATGCACGCGATGCCGCCTCGTGGTATGGGCTTGCGCGCGCGGCCCTGCGTGCGGGCAATCTGGTGCGGGCCGCCGAGGCGGTCAGGCGTCTGGACGGGCTCGGCGTCAACTCACCCATGATCGACATCTTGGCGATGGACCTGGCCG
>JAOAEA010000145.1 GCA_026417035.1 Burkholderiales bacterium | reverse complement strand
CAGTAGTCGAGATCGTAGTGGATGCGGTGGGCGTTGAAGATCAGTGCCGAGTAGCGGAACAACACGGCTTCGTTCGCGAGGACCTCGCGGCGCCAGGCGGCATTCTGCGGCGCTGGTTTGCCGCTGGGTTGCGCCGCGCCTTGTTTCGCGGCTTCGCGATAGACGATGTCGTGTTCCTCGGTGAGCGCAAGCCCCTGCGGGCCGGAGATATCGTGCCGCACGGTGACGAATACCAGCGCGCCGCTTTTGCCGCGCTTGGCCTCCACGCGCGCGATGCGCGAGAGGCGCGCGATGGCGTCGCCGACGCGCAGCGGCTGCAGGACCCTGAGCCTGCCCCCCGCCCACATCCGGCGCGGCAGGGAAACGGGCGGCAGAAAATGGCCGCGCCGCGGATGGCCATCCGGCCCGAGCTCGCCCGTCTTCGCCCGCGGCAGGAAATACAGCCAGTGCGCAAGCGGCGGAAGCGCGTCGCCTGCGCGCGGCGGCGGATCGTCGCGGTCCAGCGTGGCATTCCACAGAGCAAGCGGCGCAGCGGTGATCACATCCTCGCGCCGCTCTTCGCGGCCGATCCAGTCCTGCAGGGCGGAAGCCGGCGGCGCCGTCTCAGACCGTGCGTCCGCCATCGACGGGAAACTCCACGCCGGTGATGAACTCCGCCTCGTCGGAGGCGAGGAAGACGGCCGCGTGGGCGACGTCGCGCGGCTCCGATAGCCGGCCGAGCGGGATGGTGGCGATGAAACGGGCGCGATTCTCCGGCGTGTCCGGCGCGCCCATGAAG
>JAOAEA010000144.1 GCA_026417035.1 Burkholderiales bacterium | reverse complement strand
AAATCAAAAACATCGGCGTCATGAGCACGACCGGCGTCACCCAACCGCCGCGACGCAGAGACTCCCATGAGCGCAGCCCCCATCCTGCGCCGATGACGGCGAGCGCCGCCAGCGCGACGGATTTGCCCGAGCCCGAAATGCCGGTGATCAGCACCACCTGCAGCAGCCGCTGGGTGGCGAGGTCGGCGTCGAACACCGTTTTGGCGAAACCGCTTTCGCCCGACGATGCCGGCTTGCCGGGTTTGCTACGGGTGAGACCAGGAATGCGCATCGGCGTGTTGTCCACCTGCATTCGAACGCTTGGGCTCAGGCAAGTTTGCCGGCGCGCGCTTCGCGCAGCATGCTGTCAGCCAGATCGAGCGCCCCACGCGGCGCCGAGCCGGCTTCGGCCGCCGCCCCCAGCCGCGTCGCGCCAAGCATACGCGCGATCTCGGCGCTGCGCTCGTCGCCTTGCAGCAACTGCGCACGGCTGACGACACCGGCTGGCGCACCGCTGCCGCCCGTGCGTTCGAGCTTGTCAATGCGACAATTCCAGTCGGCATGCGCGGCCACCTGCGCCAGATGGGTCACGCACAGCACCTGGCTGCGGCCGGCCAGGCGTTGCAGCAGGCGGCCGACTTCGACCGCCGTGCCGCCGCCGATGCCGGCGTCGACCTCGTCGAAGATCAGCGTGCCCGGGCCGGCTTCGGCATCCTTGCCTGCACCGTCGCTGCCGGCGCGTGCGCCGCTGCAGGCCAGCGCCACGGCCAGCGCCACGCGCGACAACTCGCCGCCCGAGGCCACCTTGGCC
>JAOAEA010000143.1 GCA_026417035.1 Burkholderiales bacterium | reverse complement strand
GCATCTGGGCGATGCGTCCCTCGGAATAGGCGCGCGCCAAGGCAGTGGTCACGTCTTTATAAAGCGGCTCGCCGTCTGCGCCCGGCTCCTTGGTGCGATCGAGCACCGCGATGCGCTCGACGGTCGGCGGCAAGGCGGCGATCAGGGCAGAGGGGTCAAAGGGTCTAAATAGACGGACCTTGATCAGACCCACCCGTTCGCCGCGGGCCAGCAGGTGTTCGACCGTCTCCTCGGCTGCGCCAGTCCCCGAGCCCATCAGGATGATCACCCGTTCGGCGTCTTCGGCGCCGACATAGTCAAACAACCGATAATGGCGCCCAGTCAGCTCCCCAAAGCGGTCCATGACCGATTGCGCGATGCCGGGGGCAGCGGCGTAATAAGGGTTGACCGTTTCGCGGCCCTGGAAATAGACATCTGGGTTTTGAGCGGTCCCGCGCAGTTTGGGCCGATCTGGGTTGAGGGCGCGCTCGCGATGTTCGCGGATCCGCTCCTCGTTGATCAGGGCGCGGATGGTCTCCTCCGAGAGGCGCTCGATGGTATTGACCTCATGCGAGGTGCGAAAGCCATCGAAGAAATGTAGGAAGGGCAACCGGCTCTCTAGGCTGGCCGCCTGGGCGATCAAGGCAAAGTCCATCACCTCCTGGACAGACCCGCTACAGAGCATGGCAAAACCGGTGGCGCGACAGGCCATGACATCCGCATGATCGCCGAAGATCGACAGGGCCTGGGCGGCAAGGGCGCGCGCCGAGACATGAAAGACCGTTGGGGTCAGTTCCCCCGCGATCTTATAC
>JAOAEA010000142.1 GCA_026417035.1 Burkholderiales bacterium | reverse complement strand
GTCGACATGATCATCGGCTCGTGCATCACCACCGTGGCGGCGGCCATGGCGCCGATTGCAGCCGAAGCCAAGACGGTGCAACTGGCGGCCTCGCCGGTGGGCACGCCGCCGGGGCAGGACGCCTGGCTGTTCCGCTTGCCGCAAAGCAATGACGTGATGGCGCATGCCATGGTGCGGCACATGCAAAAGCAGGGCGTCAAGACGGTGGGCTTTCTGGGCTACACCGACGCCTATGGCGAACTGTGGCTCAAGGCCATCACCGCCGAAGGCGAGAAGGCCGGCATCAAGGTGGTAGCCACCGAGCGCTTTGCGCGCACCGACACCAGTGTGACGCCGCAGGCCCTGAAGCTGGCCGCGGCCAACCCCGATGCGATGCTGATCGTCGCCTCCGGTTCGGGCGCCGCCATGCCGCACAAGGCGATCGTCGAGCGCGGCTACAAGGGCAAGATCTACCAGACCCACGCGGCGGCGACGATGGACTTGATGCGCATCGGCGGCAAGGATGTCGAAGGCGCGTTCGTCGTCAGCGGCCCGGCGATGGTCGGCGCGCAACTGGCCGACAACCACCCGAGCAAGAAGGCGGCGATGGACTTTCTGGCCGAGTTCGAAAAGGCCTACGGTGCCGGCAGCGCGAACCAGTTCGCCGGCCATGCCTTCGATGCGCGCATCGTGCTCGAGAAGATCCTGCCGATTGCGCTGCGCAAGGCCAAGCCGGGTACGGCCGAGTTCCGCGCGGCCTTGAAAGACGCGATGGAAACGATGGGCCGCACCGTGCTGGCCCATGGCGTCATGAAC
>JAOAEA010000014.1:49051-68912 GCA_026417035.1 Burkholderiales bacterium | reverse complement strand
GATCATCAACCCGCCGCAGAGCGCCATCCTCGGCATCCACGCGACCAAGGAGCGGCCGGTGGTCGAGAACGGCCAGATCGTGATCCGGCCGATGAACTACCTCGCCCTCACCTACGACCATCGCATCATCGACGGGCGCGAGGCGGTGCTCAGCCTGGTCGCGATGAAAGAGGCGCTCGAGGACCCGACGCGGCTGCTCCTCGAGCTCTGACCCCCGGCCCACCGCGGGGGCCGGGCGAGGGCCGGGGGGCACGTCGCCGCCCCGGCGCCCGCCGGCCGCCGCGCCGACCCAAGGATCCTTGCGAACATGTCCCAGGCATTCGACGTCGTCTTCATCGGCTCCGGCCCGGCCGGTTACATCGGCGCCATCCGCGCCGCGCAGCTCGGCATGCGGGTCGCCGTCGTCGAGGAGTGGAAGACGCCCGCCGGCGAAGCGGCGCTCGGCGGCACCTGCCTCAACGTGGGTTGCATCCCCTCGAAGGCCCTGCTCGCCTCCTCGGAGGCGTACGAGAAGGTGTTGCACCACATGGCCGACCACGGCATCGCCGTCGCCGGCGCCACCTTCGACCTCGGCAAGATGATGGCGCGCAAGGAGGCCATCGTCGCGAAGATGACCAAGGGCATCGAGTTCCTGTTCAAGAAGAACAGGATCACGTGGCTCAAGGGGCACGGCCGGCTCGCCGGCAAGGGTGCGCACGGCTGGCAGGTCGAGGTGTCGGGCGCGGGACCCTCCGAGGTGCACGAGGCGAAGTACGTCGTCGTCGCCACCGGCTCGAAGGCGCGCGGCCTCCCGGGCGTGCCCGTGGACAACGTCCTCGTGAACGACAACATCGGCGCGCTTGCCTTCAAGGAGGTGCCCAAGCGCCTGGGCGTGATCGGCGCCGGGGTGATCGGGCTCGAGCTCGGCAGCGTCTGGCGCCGGCTCGGGGCGAAGGTCACCGTCCTCGAGGCGCTGCCGACGTTCCTCGCCGCCGCGGACGAGAGCGTGCAGAAGGAGGCCTGGAAGATCTTCACGAAGCGCCAGGGCCTCGACATCCGGCTCGGCGCGAAGATCGGCAAGGTCGAGACCGGGAAGAAGGGCGTCACCGTGCAGTACGAGCTCGACGGGAAGGCCGAGACGCTCGAGTGCGACCGCCTGATCGTCTCGGTCGGCCGCGTGCCGAACACCGACAACCTCGGCGCCGAGGCCGTCGGCCTGAAGCTCGACAGCCGCGGGTTCGTCGAGGTGGACGCGCACTGCCGCTCGAACCTGCCGAACGTGTTCGCCATCGGCGACGTCGTGCGCGGGCCGATGCTCGCCCACAAGGGCGAGGAGGAGGGCGTGATGGTCGCGGAGCTGATCGCCGGACAGAAGCCGCACGTCAACTACGACGCGATCCCGTGGGTCATCTACACCTCGCCCGAGATCGCCTGGGTCGGCCGCACCGAGCAGGAGCTGCGCGCCGCGGGCGTGCCCTACAAGCTCGGTCAGTTCCCGTTCGCGGTGAACGGCCGCGCGCTCGGCCAGGACGAGACGGACGGGTTCGTGAAAGTGCTCGCCCACGCGAAGACCGACGAGATCCTGGGCGTGCACATCGTCTCGAGCCAGGCGTCCGAGCTCATCGCCGAGGCGGTCGTGGCGATGGAGTTCCGCGCCGCCGCCGAGGACATCGCCCGCATCACCCACGCGCACCCGTCGCTCTCGGAAGTGATCCGCGAGGCGGCGCTGGCGGTGGACAAGCGCGCGCTCAACATGTGAGCGCGGCGTCCGCCGGCGTTCGGCAGCCTCCAGGGCCCGACCGCCGCGAGCCGCCGCCGACCGCCGACCGCCGATGCGCGACAGCGCTCTCGAGCCCGAGGAGCTGGAACCCCTGCCGCCGCTCGGCGGGGGGAGCGTCTTCGACTCGGCCGAGTACACCGAGCCCGCGAAGCGGCTGCCGGTGACCGTCCTCGAGTACTACCAGCAGTCGCTGCGCCGGCGCGGGTTCACCGAGGATCCCGCGCAGCACGCCGCGGTGCTGCGGCTGCAGCGTCTCTACGAGGAGTGGGTCGCGTACAAGGCGCGGCGCAGCACCGCGCTGCGGCGCCTGGTGGTGCGCCCGCCGCTGCCCAAGGGGGTGTATCTCTGGGGCGGCGTGGGGCGCGGCAAGAGCTTCCTGATGGACAGCTTCTACCTGACGCTGCCGCTGGTGCGCAAGCGCCGGGTGCACTTCCACCACTTCATGCGCGACGTGCACCGCGAGCTCGAGAACGTCAAGGGCACCGAGGACCCGCTCGCCGCCGTGGCGCGGCGCATCGCCAAGCGCTACCGCCTCGTCTGCTTCGACGAGTTCCATGTGAACGACATCGCCGACGCGATGATCCTCGGGCGGCTGCTCGAGCGCACCATGGCCCTCGGGGTCGTCTACTGCATGACCTCGAACTACCGCCCGGCCGACCTCTACAAGGACGGTCTCAAGCGCGACGACTTCCTGCCCACGATCCGGCTGCTCGAGGAGCGGCTCGACGTCGTCCACGTGGACGGCACCGTCGACTACCGGGTGCGCGCCATGGAGGGCCTGACCGTCTACCACACGCCGCTCGGGCCGGCCGCCGACGCGGCGCTCGCCGGCGCGTTCCGCCAGGTGGCCGACGTGGAGGAGGAGCACCACGAGCTCGACGTCGAAGGCCGCGTGATCCCCTACGTGAAGCGCGCGGGCGGCGTCGTGTGGTTCGACTTCGACGCGCTCTGCCGCGGCCCGCGCTCGCAGCTCGACTACCTCGACCTCGCCAAGCGCTTCCACACGGTGCTCCTGCAGAACGTGCCGCGGATGACGCCGGCGATGGCGAACGAGGCGCGCCGCTTCACGCTGCTCGTGGACGTCTTCTACGACAACCGGGTGAAGCTCGTCGTCTCGGCCGAGGCGCCGGCGGAGGCGCTCTACCCGGCGGGCCCGCTCGCGCACGAGTTCGCGCGCACGGTGAGCCGGCTCGCCGAGATGCAGACGCGCGCCTACCTCACTTCGGCGCGGCGGCTGCCGGGGTCGCAGCCCGAAGCGGCGTTCCCCGCTTGACGATACGATTCACGGCCCACAGGAGGGTGCGATGGAGAAGTTCAAGGCCTACCGGCTGCGCGAGGCGGACAAGAAGGTCGTGGCAGCCTTCGAGGAGACCAGCCTCGCCGAGCTCGACCCCGGCGAGGTGGTGATCCGGGTCGCGTATTCGAGCGTGAACTACAAGGACGCGCTCGCGGCGACCGGCGCCGGGCGGATCATCCGGCGCTTCCCCTGCATCGGCGGCATCGACCTCTCGGGCACCGTCGTCGAGTCCGCCGACCCGCGCTTCGCGAAGGGCGACGCCGTGATCGCCACGAGCTACGACATCGGCGTCGCACACGACGGCGGCTACGCGGAATACGCGCGCATCCCCGCCGCCTGGGTGGTGCCGGTGCCCAGGGGCCTCACCCTGCACGACGCCATGGCGCTCGGCACGGCCGGCTTCACTGCCGGCCTCGCCGTCGAGCGCATGGAGCACGACGGGCTCGCGCCGGGCGCGGGGCCGGTCGTCGTGAGCGGCGCCACCGGCGGCGTCGGCTCGATCGCGATCGACATCCTGGCGCGCCGCGGCTACCACGTGGTCGCCCTCACCGGCAAGGAGGGCGAGTCGGACTACCTGCGGCACCTCGGCGCGAAGGAAGTGATGCTGCGCTCCGGGATCGACTTCGGCAAGATCAAGCCGCTCGACAAGGCGACCTGGGCGGGCGCGGTGGACAACCTCGGCGGCGAGACCCTGGCGTGGATGGCGAGCACGATGAAGGTGGACGGCACCATCGCTTCGGTCGGGCTGGCGGCCTCGATGAACCTCAACACGACCGTCGCGCCGTTCATCCTGCGCGGCGCGAGCCTGCTCGGCGTCGATTCGGTGAACTGCCCGATGCCGCGGCGGCAGCGGGTCTGGGAGCGCCTCGCGACCGACCTGCGGCCGGCGCACCTGGCGGCGTTCACGCGGACGATCCCGTTCGCCGAGCTGCCGACCGTGTTCGACGATTTCCTGAAGGCGAAGGTCAAGGGACGCATCGTGGTCGACATGGCGGCGTGAGGGCGGCGCGCGCGGGTTGATCTGCCTCAAGGCCGGCGCCGGAGGGTGAAGCCAACATCGGCCGGCGGCGCCGACGCGAACGGACGAAGGAGGAGGGGAGAGATGGCGGGCGAGATCTACAGGGCGTTCCACGAGCGCTCGATCCGGGACCGCGAGGGCTTCTGGGCCGAGCAGGCCGGGCTCATCCACTGGCAGAAGCCCTTCGGCAAGGTCCTCGACTTCGGCCGGCCGCCGTTCGCGAAGTGGTTCGTCGGCGGCGAGACCAACCTCTGCTACAACGCGGTGGACCGCCACCTCGCGACGCGCGCCGACCAGAAGGCGCTCGTCTACATCTCCACCGAAACGGGCGAGGAGAAGGCCTACACCTACCGCGAGCTCGCCGCGGAGGTGAACCGCATGGCCGCCGTGATGCAGAGCCTCGGCGTCGCGCGCGGCGACCGCGTCCTCATCTACATGCCGATGATCGCCGAGGCCGCCTTCGCGATCCTCGCGTGCGCGCGCATCGGCGCGATCCACTCGGTCGTCTTCGGCGGCTTCGCCGCCGGGAGCCTCGCGACGCGCATCGACGACGCCCGGCCGACGCTGATGGTCACCTCCGACGCGGGCATGCGCGCCGGCAAGGCGGTGCCCTACAAGCACCTGGTGGACGAATCCCTGCGCCTCGCGAGGTTCCCGCCCGGGAAGGTGCTGATGGTGAACCGCGGCATCGACCGCGAGATGCAGCTCGTGCCGGGCCGCGACCTCGACTACGCGACGCTGCGCTCCCGGCATCTCGACGCGCAGGTCCCGGTGGCGTGGCTGGAGTCGAACGAGCCCTCGTACATCCTCTACACCTCCGGCACCACGGGCAAGCCGAAGGGGGTGCAGCGCGACGTCGGCGGCTACGCGACCGCGCTCGCCGCCTCGATGAAGCACATCTACATGGGCAACGCGGGCGAGACCATGTTCACGACCTCCGACATCGGCTGGGTCGTGGGGCACTCGTACATCATCTACGGCCCGCTGATCGCCGGCATGACGACGATCCTGTACGAGGGCACGCCGATCCGCCCCGACGCCGGCATCTGGTGGAAGATCGTGCAGGACCACCGCGCGACGGTGATGTTCTCAGCGCCCACCGCGATCCGCGTGCTGAAGAAGCAGGATCCGGCGTTCCTGAAGAAGTACGATGTCTCGAGCCTGCGCCACCTGTTCCTCGCCGGCGAGCCGCTCGACGAGCCGACGCACCGGTGGATCGCCGAGGCGCTCGGCATCCCGGTCATCGACCACTACTGGCAGACCGAGACCGGCTGGCCGATGCTCTCGGCCGTGCCCGGCGTCGAGAAGACGCCCATCAAGTACGGCTCGCCGTCGTTCCCGGTGTTCGGCTACGACCTGCGGCTCTTCCGCGAAGCCGACGCCTCCGAGGCCGGCGCCGACGAGAAGGCCGTCGTCGGCGTGGTGCCGCCCCTGCCGCCGGGCTGTCTCGCGACCCTGTGGGGTGACGACGAGCGTTTCGTCAAGACCTACTTCTCGACCTTCTCGACGAGGCAGGTGTACTCCTCGTTCGACTGGGGGATCCGCGACCAGGACGGCTACTTCTTCATCCTCGGGCGGACCGACGACGTCATCAACGTCGCGGGCCACCGGCTCGGCACGCGCGAGATCGAGGAGGCGGTGCAGGCGCACCCGAACGTCGCCGAGGTGGCGGTCGTCGGCGTCGCCGACCCGCTGAAGGGCCAGCTGCCGGTCGCGTTCGCCGTGGTCAAGGACGTGTCGGCGGTCGCGAGCCCCGAAGCGCGCGCGGCCCACGAGAAGGAGGTGATGGCGACGGTGGACCGGCTGCTCGGCGCGATCGCGCGTCCCGGCCGGGTGCACTTCGTCACCGCGCTGCCCAAGACGCGCTCCGGGAAGCTCCTGCGCCGCTCGATCCAGGCGCTCGCCGAGGGCCGCGACCCGGGCGACCTGACGACCATCGAGGATCCCGGCGCGCTCGAGCAGATCAAGGCGGCGCTTGGCGCTCGCTGACGGGCGGCCGGCCGCGCGCGCTCCCGGGCCGGAACCGCGGGGCGCACGGTGCTGACGACGGCCTTCCTTTTCCTCGCGGGCGTCGCGCTGCTCATCGTCGGGGCGGAGGCGCTGGTGCGTGGCGCGAGCCGGCTCGCGCTCGCGTGGGGCATCTCGCCGCTCGTCGTCGGCCTCACCGTGGTCGCCTTCGGAACGAGTTCGCCGGAGGTTGCCGTCTCCGTGCGGGCGGCGGCGAGCGGCAGGGTCGATCTGGCCGTCGGCAACGTCGTCGGCAGCAACATCTTCAACGTCCTTTTCATCCTCGGCATCACCGCCCTCATCGCGCCGCTCGCCGTCGGGCGGCAGGTCATCCGCCAGGAAGTCCCGGTCATGATCGGCATCTCCCTGGTGCTCTGGCTCTTCGCCGCGGACGGCCGGGTCGGGCGGGCGGAAGCGGCGGCTCTGCTCTTCGGGCTCGTGGTCTACACGGTATTCCTGATCCGGCAGAGCCTGGCGGAAGCACGGGCGGAGCGGGGGAATACCGATCGCGCCGCAGGCGACGCCGCGCCGCTGCCGGGGCGCGGGACGAGAACGCTGGTCGACATCGGCCTCGTCCTCGGGGGTCTCGCGCTTCTCGTGCTCGGCGCCCGATGGCTCGTCGATGCGGCGGTCTCGGTCGCGCGCGAGCTCGGGGTGAGCGAGCTCGTGATCGGCCTCACCGTGGTCGCGGCGGGGACATCGCTGCCGGAAGTGGCCTCCTCGCTCGTCGCCGCCGCCCGCGGCGAGCGCGACATCGCGGTTGGGAACGTGATCGGCAGCAACATCTTCAACATCCTCGGCTGCCTCGGGCTCGCGGGCCTCGTCGCCGCCGAGCCACTCGCGGTGGCGCCCGCGGTGAACGCCTTCGACCTTCCGGTGATGGTCGCGGTCGCGGTCGCGTGCCTGCCCGTCTTCTTCACCGGCGCGGTAGTGGCGCGCTGGGAGGGCGCGATGTTTCTGGGCTACTATGCCGCCTACAGCGCCTACCTCATCCTGGCGGCGAGCGCGCACGATGCCCTGCCGGTGTTCAGCGGCGTGATGCTCGGCTTCGTCGTGCCGATCACGGTCGTCACGCTGGTCGTGCTGGTGATCGGAGCGTCCGGGGCCAAGCGCGGCTGAGGTCCGGTGCTGCACGCTTCCCGGAGCCGATGCCCATGCGTACCCGCCCCGCGCTCACCCTCGACGACGTCAAGGCGATCCTCGCCGCGGCCGAAGCGCATGCCGTCAAGAACCAATGGCGGGTCGCGATCGCCGTCCTCGACGACGGCGGCCACCTGCTCGGCTTCGCGCGCATGGACGGCGCGACGCCGGCGAACGCCGAGATCGCGCTTCGCAAGGGGCGCACCGCCGCCACGACCCGGCGCACGAGCAAGAACTGGGAAGACCGGGTGGCGGGCGGGCGGCTCTCGATGCTCAGGATGCCGGTGCTCCCCGTGCAGGGCGGCCTGCCGATCTTCGTGCAGGGCGATTGCGTCGGTGGCATCGGCGTGTCGGGCGTGCAATCGCACGAAGACGAGCAGATCGCGCAGGCCGGCATCGACGCGGTGCCGGGCGCGAAGTCTTCGGCCTGAGACTCCCGTCGTGGAAGCGGGCGCCATCGCCGCGATCGCCGCGGAGCTCGACGCAGCCGAGCGCGAGGCGCGTTTGATCGCCCCGGTCGCGGCGCGCTACGCAGGCTTCGACCTCGACGCGGCCTACCGCGCCGCTGCCCGCGTCCACGCGCTGCGCGTCGCGCGCGGCCGGCGCGCGGTGGGCCGCAAGATCGGTTTCACCAACCGCTCGATCTGGCCGCTCTACGGCGTGGACGGTCCGATGTGGGCTTACGTCTACGCGGACACGGTGACCGAGGCGCGCGAGGGCCGCGCGCGGGTCGCGCTCGCGGGCCTCGTGCAGCCGCGCATCGAGCCTGAGATCTGCCTGCGCATCCGCGGGCCGGTCCCGGCGACCCCCGATCCCGCGCAGGTGCTCGCCGCCTGCGACGCGTACTGCCACGCGATCGAGATCGTGCACTGCCACTTCGAGGGGTGGCGCTTCGCGCTCGCCGACGCGGCGGTCGATTCGGCGCTGCACGGGCGGCTGGTCGTGGGCGCGTGGCGCGAGATCGACCCCGCGCGGCTGGACCACCTCGCGGCGACGCTGCACGATGCCGAGGTGAGCCTCGCGCGGGACGGGACCACGGTCGAGCGGGGCCGGGGCGCCAACGCGCTCGGCCACCCCGCATCCGCGCTCGGCTATCTCGCGGAGGTGCTCGCGCGCAGGCCGGATGCGCCGCCGCTCGCTGCGGGCGAGATCGTCTCGACCGGCACCCTGACCGACGCGCACCCGGTCGCGGCCGGGGAGACCTGGTCGACCCGCTGGGACACCGGCGCGCTCGACGGGCTCACGGTCGAGTTCACGTAAGCCGGGCGCTGCCAGAGCGACCAGGATGATTTACACCCCTCCCGGCGAGAGCCCCGTACCCGGGCCCGAGTATCTGCGGCCGACGCGTTTCCTCGATTGCGATGCGCCGGTGATCCGCGCGTTCACGGCGCGCACCGTCGCCGGCGCCACGACCGACATCGAGCGCGCCGTGCGGCTCTTCTACGCGGTGCGCGACGGCTGGCGCTACGACCCGTTCTCGATGACCCTCGACCCGAACGACTATGTGGCGAGCGTCGTGGCGACGCGCGAGGCGGCCTACTGCATCCCCAAGGCGATCCTGCTCGCGGCGGCGGCGCGCGCCGCGGGGATCCCGGCGGCCATCGGGCTCTCCGACGTGGTGAACCACCTCACCACGGAGAAGCTCAAGGCGCGCATGGGCGGCAAGACCTACTTCATGCACCACGGTTACGCGGTGCTGCATCTCGCGGCGCGCTGGGTGAAGGCGGCGCCCGCCTTCAACATCGAGCTCTGCGAGCGCTTCCACGTGCGCCCGACCGAGTTCGACGGCACCGGCGACGCGGTGTTCCAGGAGTTCGACGCGCTCGACCGCCGCCACATGGAGTACGTCAAAGACCACGGCACCTGGTCCGACTTCCCCTTCGAGCGGGTCGCCGCCGACTTCCGCGCGTTCTATCCGGTCGAGACGCTCGCGGCGGCCGACCCTGGCGAGCGCTTCGAGGACGGCCGCCCGCTCACCTGAGCGGTCCGCGGGCCGCGCGCGCTAGTCGCGGTGCTCGTCGTGGTACTTGACGCCGAGCACGCGGTCGGCGGCCGCGATCGCGATCGCGGAGAAGAGGAAGGTGATGTGGATGATCACCTGCCAGAGCATCTGCTTCTCCTCGAGGTGCGCGGCGTTGATGAACGTCTTGAGGAGATGGATCGACGAGATGCCGATGATCGCCGTGGCGAGCTTCACCTTGAGCACCGACGCGTTGACGTGCGAGAGCCACTCGGGCTGGTCGGGATGGGTCTCGAGGTACATGCGCGACACGAAGGTCTCGTAGCCGCCGACGATCACCATGATGAGGAGGTTCGCGATCATCACCACGTCGATCAGGCCGAGCACGCCGAGCATGATCTCGGTCTCGCTCACCTCCTTGGAAGCGACGATGTGCAGGATGTGCACCATCTCCTTCCAGAACTGGACCACGTAGACGCCCATCGCGAGGATGAGGCCCACGTACAGCGGCAGCTGCAGCCAGCGCGCGGCGAAGATCGCGCGCGAGAGGGGCGGCACGGCGTGGACGGCGGCGGGCGAGGGATCGGAGTGGGCCATGGGGATCGACGCGGGGTTTTTCGGGCGCGGCATTCTAGCTTGGCGGCGGGACCCCTGCGCCGCCGCTGCGCGGTTGCAGCAATCCATGCCCGGGCCGTCCAGGACAAAGGCGGGGGCGCAGCGCGAAGCCCGCGCGGCCTTGGCGCCCAACGGCCTGAGCGTCCAGCCGAAACTGGCGCCGCCGGGGCGATCGATGGGGGCTGAATCGGCACTCGAAAATTCGTGTTGCGTTGCAATAGCGCGGGAGGCAAAATCCCGCGCGTACCGTAACGGGTACTCACGGCTGCGGTGCCTCGAAGCGGGGCGCCGCGGAGGCAAGGGCCCACGCCACCAGCGAGGCGCCCGATCGGCAGCGCCGGGTCACTTCTCCGGTCGCCCCGTGATCCGGCGTACCCGGGGAAACCCCCCGGGGCGCCGAGCCGAGGCCGCGCGCGCCGCAAAGGCCGGTGCGTCCGGGCTCGGCCCGTTAAGGGTTGCGCGGCGAGCGCGCACCGGACGATCCTTGCCTCTTTGGGAGCACACATGACGAACCGCGACGCGGAAATCCGCAAGATCCAACACGACTGGGACACCAACCCGCGCTGGAAGGGCGTGAAGCGCGGCTATTCGGCCGAGGACGTCTACCGCCTGCGCGGCAGCCTGCAGATCGAGTACACGCTCGCCCGGCGCGGCGCCGAGAAGCTGTGGAAGATGGTGAACGAGATGCCGTTCGTGAATTCCCTCGGCGCGCTCACCGGCAACCAGGCGATGCAGCAGGTGAAGGCGGGCGTCCCGGCGATCTACCTCTCGGGCTGGCAGGTCGCGGCCGACGCCAACGACAGCCTCTCGATGTACCCGGACCAGTCGCTGTACGCGGTCACGAGCGTGCCGACGGTGGTGAAGCGCATCAACAACACCCTGCAGCGTGCCGACCAGATCCAGCACATGGAAGGCAAGGGCGACATCGACTACTTCGCCCCGATCGTCGCCGACGCCGAGGCCGGCTTCGGCGGCGTGCTGAACGCGTTCGAGCTGATGAAGGCGATGATCGAGGCGGGCGCCGCCGGCGTGCACTTCGAGGACCAGCTCGCCAGCGTCAAGAAGTGCGGCCACATGGGCGGCAAGGTGCTCGTCCCGACCCAGGAGGCCGTGCAGAAGCTCATCGCGGCGCGGCTCGCGGCCGACGTCATGGGCGTGCCCACGATCCTGCTCGCGCGCACCGACGCCGAGGCCGCCGACCTCATCACCTCCGACGTCGACGAGAACGACAAACCGTTCCTCACCGGGGAGCGCACGCCCGAGGGCTTCTACCGCACGCGCAAGGGCTTCGAGCAGGCGGTGTCGCGCGGCCTCGCCTACGCCGAGTACGCCGATATGGTCTGGTGCGAGACCGGGACCCCGGACCTCGAGTTCGCGCGCCGGTTCGCCGAGGCGATCCAGAAGAAGTACCCGGGCAAGATGCTCGCGTACAACTGCTCGCCGTCGTTCAACTGGAAGCGCAACCTCGACGACGCCACGATCGCCAAGTTCCAGCGCGAGCTCGGCGCGATGGGCTACAAGTTCCAGTTCATCACGCTCGCGGGCTTCCACTCGCTCAACTACTCGATGTTCGAGCTCGCCTACGGGTATGCGCGCCAGAACATGACCGCGTTCGTCGAGCTGCAGCAGAAGGAGTTCGCCGCCGCCGAGAAGGGGTTCACCGCGGTGAAGCACCAGCGCGAGGTCGGCACGAGCTACTTCGACGACGTCACCCAGACGATCCAGGCGGGCAAGTCATCCACCACGGCGCTGCACGGGTCGACCGAGGACGAGCAGTTCTTCGACGACTCCGCCAAGAAGAAGGTCGCCTGAGCGGGCCGCCGCGCAGGCGCATCCCGCGCGAAACGCCGCACCGCCCGGTGCGGCGTTTTTTTTTCGCCCGCGGCGGCCGCGGCGGGTCCCGGGAGGGGGCGCGCGCGGTGCCCGGCCAGGCGCTCCCGCGCCGCCGGGCGCCCGCCCGCGGCTTTACAAAACGCGGCCCGGATGCTTCCATTGACCGCCGCCGTAAGACTCCCGTAAGTGGGTCGCGGAAGAATCGTGGCGACTGCGGTTCCCCATCGCCACCCCGCCGGACAACGAAAGAGGAGGTTTCACGCCATGTCTGCCACGATCGAGTCGGTGCTCCAGGAAACGCGGGTGTTTCCGCCCCCGGCCGAGCTCGCCAGGAACGCCAACATCTCCGGCATGGCCGCGTACCAGGCGATGTGCGCGGAGGCCGAGCGCGACTTCGAGGGCTTCTGGGGCCGGCTCGCGCGCGAGACGCTGCTCTGGCACAGGCCGTTCACCAAGGTGCTCGACGAGTCGAACCGGCCGTTCTTCAAGTGGTTCTACGACGGCGAGCTGAACGCCTCCTACAACTGCCTGGACCGGCATCTCGGCACCCAGCCCGACAAGGTGGCGATCATCTTCGAGGCCGACGACGGCAAGGTCACCCGCGTCACCTACCGGGAGCTGCACGCGCGGGTGTGCCGCTTCGCCAACGCGCTCAAGTCGCTCGGCATCGGGAAGGGCGACCGGGTGCTCATCTACCTGCCGATGTCGGTGGAGGCGATCGTCGCGATGCAGGCGTGCGCGCGCATCGCTGCGACGCACTCGGTCGTCTTCGGCGGTTTCTCGGCGAAGAGCGTGCAGGAGCGCATCGTCGACGCCGGCGCGGTCGCGGTGATCACCGCGGACGGGCAGATGCGCGGCGGCAAGGAGATCCCGCTCAAGCCGGCCGTGGACGAGGCCTTCGCGATGGGCGGCTGCGAGAACGTGAAGAACGTCGTCGTCTACCGCCGGACCGGCTCGCCGACGAACATGGTGGCGCCGCGCGACAAGTGGTGGCACGACGTCGAGCAGGGGCAGCCCGATACCTGCGAGCCCACCTGGGTGAACGCCGAGCATCCGCTCTTCATCCTCTACACGTCGGGCTCGACCGGCAAGCCGAAGGGCGTGCAGCACTCGACGGGCGGCTACCTGCTGCACGCGATCCTCACCATGAAGTGGACGTTCGACTACAAGCCGACCGACGTGTTCTGGTGCACGGCGGACGTCGGCTGGGTCACCGGCCACACCTACATCGCCTACGGCCCGCTCGGCTGCGGCGCGACCGAGATCGTGTTCGAGGGCGTGCCCACCTACCCGGACGCTGGCCGCTTCTGGAAGATGATCCAGGACCACCAGGTGACGGTGTTCTACACCGCGCCGACGGCGATCCGCTCGCTCATCAAGGCGGGCGCGGACCTGCCGAAGAAGTACGACCTTGCGAGCCTGCGCATCCTCGGGACCGTCGGCGAGCCGATCAACCCGGAGGCGTGGATGTGGTACTACCGCACGGTGGGCGGCGAGCGCTGTCCGATCGTGGACACGTGGTGGCAGACCGAGACCGGCGGCCACATGATCACCCCGCTGCCGGGCGTGACGCCGACGAAACCGGGCTCGTGCACGCTGCCGCTGCCCGGCATCATGGCGGCGATCGTCGACGAGACCGGCCAGGACGTCGAGAAGGGCAAGGGCGGCATCCTCGTCATCAAGCGGCCGTGGCCCTCGATGATCCGCACCATCTGGGGCGATCCCGAGCGCTTCAAGAAGAGCTACTACCCGGAAGATTTCCAGGGCCGCTACTACCTCGCCGGCGACGGCGCGAACCGCGACATGGACGGCTACTTCTGGATCATGGGGCGGATCGACGACGTCCTGAACGTGTCGGGCCACCGCCTCGGCACGATGGAGATCGAGTCCGCGCTGGTGGCGAATCCCATGGTCGCGGAGGCCGCGGTCGTCGGCCGCCCCGACGACCTCACCGGCGAGGCGGTGGTCGCCTTCGTCGTGCTCAAGCAGGCGCGGCCCGCCGGCGACGACGCGCACCGGATCGCCAACGAGCTGCGCAACTGGGTGGCGAAGGAGATCGGCCCGATCGCGAAGCCCAAGGACATCCGCTTCGGCGACAACCTGCCCAAGACGCGCTCGGGCAAGATCATGCGCCGGCTCCTGCGCTCGATCGCCAAGGGCGAGGCGATCACACAGGACACTTCCACCCTCGAGAACCCTGCGATCCTCGACCAGCTCAAGCAGAACGCGTGACGCGCGCGTTTTGACGCCGGTCAAGCCTCCGCCGGGGCGCGCCCCGAGAATGGGTGGGTCCCGGCCGCCGTGCGGCATACGGCGCGCGAGGGCAGGACGCTGACCCGCCGGAGGGCAGTCCTCCCGGCAACTTGCGGAGACCAGACCGTGGCCGCGCAGAGCGCCAACCTGCTCGTCGGCGGAACCGCCGAATTCCTGCGCAGGTTCCCGCCGTTCAACGAGATGGACGCGGGGACGCTCGCATTCCTCGCGGCCGACGCGAAGCTCGCGTACTACGCCAAGGGCGACGTGGTCGTCAGCACGGAGAGCGGGATCCCGGCCTCGCTCTTCATCGTCCAGCGCGGCCACGTGCACGCGCCCGGGCCGGCGGGCGACACCGAGAGCACCGAGTTCGATCCCGGCGACATGTTTCCGCTCGGCGCGCTGCTCGCCCGCCGGCCGACCATGCGGCCCTACACGGCGGCGGAGGACACCTTCTGCTACCTCGTCGCGGCGGAAGTGTTCGAGGAGGCGATGCGCCGCAGCCCGGTGCTGCAGCGCTTCACCACGCGGCGGATGGACAGCCTGCTGCGCCAGGTGGCCGCGCACATGCGCAACTCCTACGCGGCGGAGGCGCTCGGGCAGGACCCGATGACCGCGCCGCTCGCGACGCTGTTGCGCGGGAAGGTCGTGACCTGCGCCCCGGACACGCCGATCCGCGACGCGCTGGCGACGATGCAGAAGCGTGGCATCGGCTCGATCGTCGCGGTGGACGGCGCGGGGGTGCCGCTCGGCATCTTCACCGAGCGCGATCTGCTCAAGCACACGGTCGCGGGCGGGCTCGACCTCGGGCGCCCGGCGATCGACTACATGACGCGCGCGCTCGTCACGCTGCCGCCGACGGCGACCGTGTACGAGGCCGCGGTGCAGATGGCGAAGCGCAACATCCGCCACATGCTGGTCGTCGACCACGGCGCCCTCGTCGGGGTGCTCTCGGAACGCAGCCTCTTCGCGCTGCAGCGCATGTCGATGCGCCACGTCCTGCAGTCGATCGAGCGGGCGTCCGACGCGGAGAGCCTGAAGGAGGCCGCGGGCGAGATCCACAAGCTCGCGCGGAGCATGCTCGCGCAGGGCGTGGGTGCTGAGCACCTCACGCAGCTCATCGCCACGCTGAACGACAAGCTCACCGAGCGCGTCCTCGACCTCGAGGCCGAACGGCACGACCTCGCCGGCATCCGCTTCTGCTGGCTCGCGCTCGGCAGCGAAGGCCGGCACGAGCAGACCTTCGCGAGCGACCAGGACAACGCCATCGTGTTCGCGGCCGGGGAGGGCGAGAGCGCCGAGGCGGCGCGCGCGCGGCTGCTGCCCTTCGCGCAGGCCGTCAACCGCACGCTCGACCACTGCGGGTTCCCGCTGTGCAAGGGCGACATCATGGCGTCCAACCCGCAGTGGACGCTCTCGGAAACGGAGTGGCGGCAGCGCTTCGCGGACTGGATCCGCAACCCGGTGCCCGAGGCGCTGCTCAACGCGACGATCTTCTTCGACTTCCGGGGGCTGTGGGGTGCGACCGAGCTCGCCGAGACCCTGCGCGAGTGGCTCGGCGGCGAGACCGCCGGCAACCAGCGCTTCCTGCGCATGATGGCGGAGAACGCCCTGCAGGCCTCCGCGCCGCTCAGCTTCCTCGGCGAGATCCAGACCTCGAGCGAGCCGGGCCGCAAGGGCACCGTGGACCTCAAGGCGCAGGGGACGCGGATTTTCACCGACGTCGCGCGCATCTACGCGCTCGCGCAGGCCGTGCCCCAGTCGAACACCGCCGCGCGGCTGCGCGCCACCGCTCCGCGGCTGCACATTCCTGCCGAGGAAGCCGAGGCGCTCGCCGAGTCGTTCCACTTCCTGCTGCTCCTGCGGCTCCGCCAGCAGCACTTCGGCGAAGCCGCCGAGGGCGAGCCGAACCGCATCCGGCCCGACAGCCTGAACGAGCTCGACCGCCGCATCCTGAAGGAGGCCTTCCGCCAGGCGCGCAAGGCGCAGAAGCGGCTGGCGCTCGACTACCAGCTGCGCGCGTGACCTGGCTGCGGCGACTGCTCGGTGCGAGGCCGGCCATCCCGGACGCGCTGCGCGCGCGGCTCGACGCGTGGCGCGGGCTACCCCGCTTCGACCTCGCTTCGCCCCACCCGGGCGCGCCGTTCGTGGTGGTGGACGTGGAGTCGAGCGGCCTGAACGTGCACGCCGACCGGCTGATCGCGATCGGGGCGGTGCGCGTCGCGCGGGGCGTGATCGACATCGGCGGCGCGTTCTATCGCGTGCTCAGGCAGCGGCAGTCGAGCACGAAGGACAACATCCTCGTCCACGGCATCACCGGGACGGAGCAGCGCGAGGGGCACGACCCGGCGGAGGTGCTCGTCGCCTTCGCCGAGTTCGCGGGCAAGACGCCGCTCGTCGGGTGGAACTCGAGCTTCGACGAGATCATGATCCGGCGCGCGACCGAGGAACACCTCGGTGAGCGGTGGAAGCTCGACTGGCTCGACCTCGCCTGGCTCGCGCCCGCGCTGCACCCCGAAACCGCGAAGAAGCGCATCGGGCTCGACGCCTACCTCGCCAAGCACGGGATCGGGGTGATCTCGCGACACCATGCGCTTGCCGATGCGCTCGCCACGGCGCAGCTCCTCCTCGTCTTCCAGCGCGAGGCGTCGGCAGCCGGCCTGCGGACGGTCGCCGACCTCGTCGAAGCCGCGGCCTCCGCGCGCGTCGCGCGCGAGCAGGGCCAGTAGGCGCCTCGGGGGCCAGGGCTTCGTCGTGGAGCGGATCGGCGCCTCTGCCGGTGCGGTGACGGAAGCTGGGGCCGCGGCCGTCCCCCGGCGTCGCCCGGCCGCGGTTGCTCCGTCGGGGCGCCTGGGTTATCCTCCCGCGCCTTCGCCGGGCGCCGCGCGTGCGGAACCGCACCCGGAGAGATGACCGAGCGGTCGAAGGTGCACGCCTGGAAAGCGTGTGTACGGCCCAAAACCGTACCGAGGGTTCGAATCCCTCTCTCTCCGCCACGAACAAAGAAGGCCCGCCCCGCGCGGGCCTTCGCGTTCGCGGCCGAGAGAAGCGAGCCGACTGCTCGGCTCGCGTGAGGGATTCGAAAGGCGCGGCGATGCGCGCGCGCCGCCGCGCCGGGGTCGCGGCACGTGACCGAATCCCTCTCTCTCCGCCACGAACAAAGAAGGCCCGCCCCGCGCGGGCCTTCGCGTTCGCGGCCGAGAGAAGCGGGCAAACTGCTTTGCCCGCGTGAGGGATTGTGCGCGTCCCGCGTTGCCTCCGCGGTTCGCGCATCCCTCGGCGCGGCCCTGAGCTGCGCCTCGGGACCGCCGCCCGCTCGAGGCGGGCGGCGTCCAGCGGACAGTCCCCCGGACTCTCCGTTGTCGAAGGGTTCGGCGATGCGCGCGCGCCGCCGCGCCGGGTTCGCGGCACGTGACCGAAGCCCGCTCTCTCCGCCAGAACAAGAGAAGCCCGCATCCTCGCGGGCTTCGTTGTTTCGGGCGCAGACAATGGCGCCGGCGGCCCGCACGCGCGGGACCGCCCTGTCCCGAGAGCGCCTGAGCGGCGTCGGGTCGCGGCGGCTTTCGCGCAGGCACGGGCGTCGAGTAGGATTGCGGCCGCAGGGACGCGTGGCCGCCCGACGCCCCGCCCGCCGATCCCGGAAGAGGAGGAGAACTCGATGCCCACCATGCTTCGCACTGCGCTCGGCGCTCTGGCGGCCGCAGCGATCGCCGCGACGCCTGCGGCCGCGCAGGACGTGACGCTCAAGTTCCACCACATCTGGACGCCGCAGGCGATGGCCTCGGTGAACGTCATCCAGCCGTGGTGCGAGAAGATCGCCGCGCAGTCGGCGAACCGCATGAAGTGCCAGGTTCTCCCGGCGATGAGCGGCGGCGGCACGCCGCCGCAGCTCGTGGACCGCGTGAAGGACGGCGTGGACGATCTCACCATCACCTTGCCCGGGTACACCGCGGGCCGGTTCCCGGCGATGGAGGTGTTCGAGCTGCCCTTCATGACGAACTCGGCCGAGGCGGGCGCGCGCGCGGCGTGGGACTACTTCCAGAAGTACGGCGTGAAGGAGTTCGCCGGCACGAAGATCCTCGCCGTGTGGGTCCACGACGAGGGTTACATTCACACGGCGCCGCGCCAGGTGCGCACGCTCGCCGACTTCAAGGGGCTCAAGATGCGCGCCCCGACGCGCCAGACGAACAAGCTCCTCGCGACGCTCGGCGCCACGCCGGTCGGCATGCCGCTGCCCTCGATCCCGGATGCCGTCGCGCGCGGCACGATCGACGGGTTCCTGCTGCCCTGGGAAGTGATGCCCTCGCTGCGCCTGCACGAGCTCGTGAAGTACCACAGCGAGACCGACCCGTCGCGGCCGGCGCTCTACAGCGCGGTGTTCGTGTTCGCGATGAACCAGGCGCGCTACGACGCGTTGCCGGCGGATCTGCGCAAGGTGATCGACGACAACTCCGGCGCGGCGCTCTCGCAGGAGATCGGCCGCATCTGGGACGCGAGCCAGGCGGCGGGCCGCAAGCTCGCGCAGGAGCGCGGCAACGTCATCTACGTCATCCCCGCCGCGGAGCTCGACGGCTGGGTCAAGGTGTCGGCGCCGCTCTACGACGAGTGGGTGGCCGACATGGACAAGCGCGGCCTGCCCGGGAAGCAGATGCTCGGCGAGGCGCGCGAGCTCCTCGCGAAGTACCGCAAGTAGGGGCGCGCCCGCCGGGCGCGGCCTCAAGCCGGAGCGCGGCGCTCGCGGCGCACGAGCGCACGGAGCGCGAACCGGTTCGGGTGTACGGCGGCGAGGAGGGAAGCGGGAACGGGGCCCGGCGCGCTTTCGAGCGCGTCGGCGACGATCTCCGCCGCGAGCATCGCCGTGACGAGCCCGCGCGAGCCGTGCGCCGTGGTGATCGCGAGGCCGGGGAGCCAGGGCGCCGGGTCGCGCAGGTCGAGGCTCGCGTCGCGCGCGAGCGGCGCGTACGTGCGCTCGAACGCAGCGGCGTCGGCGAGCGGGCCCACGATGGGCAGGGTGTCGGGGCTCGTGCAGCGCACGCCCGCGCGGCCGGCGAGGACCGCGGGATCCAGGGTCGCCGCTCGGGCGAGCTCGAACAAGTTCGGGACGAGAGTGGCGAGCATGGCGATGTTCTCCGCGTGCTCCTCAGCGCGCACGTCGGTCGAGGCCTCGCCGAAGCGGTGTGTCGCACCGACCGTGTGCCGGCCCCGGCGCGCCGGCGCGACGTAGCCCTTGCCCGTCACGACCGTCGCGAGCCGGGCGCTCTCCGCGGTCGCCGGCATCTCGGTGATCTGGCCCGCGATGGTCCGCAGCGGCAGCCGGCGCGTGACGTCAAGTGACGCCGTTTCTTGAGCGGCTGCCAGGATCACGACCGGCGCCGAGGCGAGCTCGCCGGCCGCGCCGAGCACGCGCCAGCGGCCCCCGGCGCGCGCGAGCCCCGTGACATGGCCCGATCGCAGGTCGATGGCCGGATGGTCGGCGAGCGCTCGGCACAGCGCGGGTGGATGGACCCAGCCGCCGCCCGGGAAGAAGAGACCGTCCGAAGGCATGGCGACGTCGGCGAGCGCAGCCCCTTCGTCGCGCGAGACGGCGCGAAAGAGAGCGTGCGGGAAGCCGGAAGCCGCGAGCGCCGACTGCCGCGCCGCTTCCTCGGCGTCGAAAGCGAGCTGCAGGACGCCGGTGCGGCGCCAGGTGTCGTCGCCTTCGGGCAGTGCGAGCGCGAGACGGCGCAGGGCGTGCGGATAGCTCGCGAGCACGAGCCGCCGCAGTGCAGTGTCGTGCGCCGCGAGCCGCGCGTAGAGGACGCCCTGCGGGTTGCCCGAGGCACCGGCAGCCAATCCGCCATGACGATCGACGACCGTGACGCGCCAGCCCCGGGCCGCGAGCGAATCGGCGGCCGCGCATCCCGCGAGCCCTGCACCGACCACCACCGCCTCGCGTTCACCGGCGTGCGCCGGCGGCGGCGCAAACCAGGGCTGCCGGGG
>JAOAEA010000014.1:0-49041 GCA_026417035.1 Burkholderiales bacterium | reverse complement strand
CAGATGTGTATAAGAGACAGACCGACCGCATCTCGCCACGCAGCATCTCGCGCTTGCGCCCGAAGCCCGGGACCCGCTGCGTCGCGAATCCGGCCGCCTCCAGGCCGCGCCGCACCTCGCTCGCGGCCGTGTAGGTGGCGAACGTGGTGCCGGGCCGGGCGAGGCGTCCCACCTCGTCAAGCAGCGCAGTGGTCCACATCTGCGGATTCTTCGCGGGCGCGAAGCCGTCGAGGAACCACGCGTCCGCGGGGACGTCCATTTCGGCGAGGGCGTCGCGCGCATCGGCGACCGCCAGCGTCAGGTTGACGCGGCCCTGCGCGAAGCGGAAACGGTGCCACCCGGGGACGAGCTCGCTCCACTGACCCTGCAGGGCGGCGGCGTGTGCGGCGAGCTCCGGCCAAAGGGCGAGCGCCGCCGCGAGCGCCGCCGTCAGCGCCGCGAGGATGAAGCTGTTCGTGACGAGCCCCGCGAAGCGGCTGCCGACGACGAGCTCCTCCTCGCGCAGGACCATCCAGCCGAGCACCGCGGCAGGGAGGAGGAAGCCGAAGAAGAGCGGGGCGAAGCTGGCGGCGGTCGCGAGCCAGGCGCGCCAGCCCGCGAGCTCGCGCGGCCGGGCGCGGCTCCCGTGGCCGGGTACGGCGAAGCGTGCCCGGCCGCGGCTCCAGCGCTCGACGGCGATCAGCACCGCGACGAAGGCGAGCATCGTCGTCGCGAGCTGCCCGGCGGCGACCGCATCGCCAAGTGACAACCACGCGCGGTACACGCCCGTCGTGAACGTCTGCACGCCGAAGTACGACACGGTCCCGAAATCCGCGAGCGCCTCCATGAGCGCGAGCGTCGAGCCCGCCGCGATGCCGGGCCGGGCGAGCGGCAGCGCGACCCGGAAGAAGCTGCCCCAGGCGCTGTAGCCCGCGAGCCGGCCCGCCTCGATCGCACGCGAGGACTGTTCGAGGAACGCGGTGCGGGCGAGGAGGTACACGTAAGGATAGAGCGCGAAGGAGAGCATCGCGATCGCCCCGGGAAGCGAGCGCACGTCGGGGAACCAGTACTCGCGCGCCTTCCAGCCGGTGAGCTCGCGCAGCGTCGTCTGCACCGGGCCGGCGAACTGCAGCCAGTCCGTGTAGGCGTAGGCCATCACGTACGCCGGCATCGCGAGCGGCAGGATGAGCGCCCACTCGAGTGCGCGGCTGCCCGGGAAACGGCAGGTCGTGACGAGCCACGCGGTCGTGACCCCCATCGTGACGACGCCGAACGCCACGCCGGCGAGCAGGATGAGCGTGTTCAGCACGTAACCCGGCAGCACCGTCTGCGCGAGGTGCGACCACGTGGTTTCGCTCGGCAGGAAGACGTTCGCCACCACCGCGCCGACCGGCGCGAGGACGAGCGCGGCGATGGCGAGCGCGGCGACGCCGAGGCCGCCGATCGGACGGTGCCGGGCGGGCGCGAGCGCGGCGGCGGAAGAGCCGGGAGCCTGGTTCATCGGAGCGAGGCGTCAGAAGGCCAACGAAAAACGCTTCCCGGCACTCCCCGTCGGCCGCGACGATCGGCGCGCTCGGGAGGGAAGCGCTTTTTCAGCAGCCCCTGAATCGGAGATCACGGGGGACGTGCCCCCTCTTTCGACACCCTGTCGAGCCGAGTTTATCAATAATGATTCTT
This sequence comes from Burkholderiales bacterium, assembly GCA_026417035.1. Classification (GTDB taxonomy): domain Bacteria; phylum Pseudomonadota; class Gammaproteobacteria; order Burkholderiales; family SG8-39; genus JAOAEA01. The sequence goes on along the minus strand of JAOAEA010000014.1, from coordinate 47,385 downwards.
GTTACTTACGTGCCTGACTCCCCTATAATACGGGCCCATGAGCGCCTCTCCGCCCCTCCCCGAGACGATCCTCGACGTCCGCGACGTCTCGGTCGCCTATGGCGGCCACGCGGTCGTGCGTGGGCTCTCCTTCGCGCTCCGGCGCGGCGCGATCGGGTGCCTGCTGGGCCCCTCGGGCTGCGGCAAGACCACGGTGCTTCGCGCGATCGCCGGCTTCGAGCCGGTGCGCTCGGGCGAGGTGCGACTGAAGGGCGAGGTCGTGAGCGCCCCGGCGCGCCTGGTGCCGCCCGAGAAGCGGCGCATCGGCATGGTGTTCCAGGACTACGCGCTGTTCCCGCACCTCACGGTCGCGGAGAACGTCGCGTTCGGCCTGCGCGGCCTGGCGCGGCGCGAGCGCGACGCGCGCGTCGCCGAGTTCGTCGAGTCGGTGGGCCTCGCCGGCCACGCGCACAAGTACCCGCACGAGCTCTCCGGCGGCCAGCAGCAGCGGGTGGCGCTCGCGCGGGCGCTCGCGCCCCAGCCCGACCTGCTGTTGCTCGACGAGCCGTTCTCGAACCTCGACATCGACCTGCGCGAGCGGCTCGGGCAGGACGTGCGCGAGGTCATCAAACGCACCGACACCACCGCGGTGCTCGTCACGCACGACCAGCACGAGGCGTTCGCGATCGCCGACGAGATCGGCATCATGCAGGACGGGCGTATCGAGCAGTGGGACACGCCCTACAACCTCTACCACCGCCCGGCGACGCGCTTCATCGCCGACTTCGTCGGCCAGGGCGTGCTCGTGCCGGGCGCCGTGCTGAACGGCCGCGAGGTCGAGATCGAGCTCGGCACCCTCACCGGCGACATCCCGAGGATGTGCGAGATCGGCTGCGACCGCTGTGGCCGCGGCTGCCAGGTCGACGTGCTGCTGCGGCCCGACGACATCATCCACGACGACGCCTCGGCGCTGAAGGCCGAGGTCGTGCGCAAGGCGTTCCGCGGCGCCGACATCCTCTACACGCTGCGGCTCGCGAGCGGCCGGGAGGTCCTCGCGCTGGTGCCGAGCCACCACAACCACGCGATCGGAGAGCGGATCGGCATCCGGCTCGAGGCCGACCACATCGTCGCCTTCCCGCCTGCGGCGGGGCCGGACGAGGCGCGCGTCGCGGCCTGAGCGCGGCGGTCGCGCCCGCTCCCGCGCCGGCGTGGGAACCCGTCGCACACGCAGCGCTCGTAATCAGGAGCCAACCCGGGAGCTCCGATGACCCCTGCCCGCCTCGTCCTCGCCGCGCTCGCGCTCGCCGCCGCGCTTCCCGCCATCGCGCAGACCGTCCAGACCGAGGACTACGCGGTGCGCGTCATCACGCTGGCGCGCGGCCTCGACCATCCCTGGGGCCTCGCGTTCCTGCCCGACGGCCGCATGCTCGTCACCGAGCGTGCCGGGAGGCTGCGCATCGTCGGCGCCGACGGGAAGCTCGAGCCGAAGCCGGTGTCGGGCGTCCCCGCCGTCGAGGAGTTCGGCCAGGGCGGGCTGCTCGACGTCGCGCTGCACCCGAAGTTCCGCGAGAACGGGCTCGTTTATCTTACTTTCGCGGCGCGCGGCCCCGGCGGCGTCGGAACGGAGGTCGTGCGGGGGCGGCTCGAAGGCAGAGACCTCCTGGACGTGAAGACGATCTTCCGCGCCGAGCCCAAGTCGGGCGGCGGACGGCACTTCGGCTCGCGTCTCGTATTCGACCGCGACGGCCTCCTCTACGTCACGCTCGGCGACCGCGGCGAGCAGGACCGCGCCCAGAAGCTCGACGACCACGCCGGCAAGATCGTCCGCATCACAGACGACGGGCGCGTGCCCGAGGACAACCCCTTCCGCGGGCGGGCGGGCGCGAAGCCCGAGATCTATTCACTCGGCAACCGCAACGTCCAGGGCGCGGCGCTGCATCCGCGGACGGGCATCCTCTGGGCGCACGAGCACGGCCCGCAGGGTGGCGACGAGGTGAACGTCATCCGTGCCGGCACGAACTACGGCTGGCCGGTGATCACCTACGGCGTGAATTACGGGACCGGCACGAAGATCGGCGAAGGCACCGAAAAGCCCGGGATGGCGCAGCCCCTCTGGAAGTGGGTGCCGTCGATCGCGCCGTCGGGCATGGCGTTCTACGAAGGCGACCGCTTCCCCAAGTGGCAGGGCGACCTCTTCGTGGGCGCGCTGCGCGAGCGCATGCTGGTGCGCCTGAAGCTCGACGGCGAGAAGGTCGTCAAGGAAGAGCGGATGCTGCGCGATGCGCTCGGGCGCATCCGCGACGTGCGGAGCGGGCCGGACGGCTTCCTCTACCTCCTCACCGATTCTTCCGACGGCGCACTGGTGCGGCTGGAGCCGGCGGGGCGCTGAGCGGGGCTCGTCAGCGCGCCTCGCGCGAGAACACCACCGGCACCTCGACGGCGAACGGCCGGGCGAGCAGGGACGGCGGCACGGGGGCGCCCGGTTGCGCGTTCCTGACGATCTCCAGCGCGAGATCGTCGAGCACCAGGTGGCCGCTCGATCGCGCGATCTCCGCGCGCTCGAGCGCCCCATCGGCGCCGATCGCGACGCGCACGTCCACCCTGCCCTCCAGGCCCCGCGCGACGACCGCCTCCGGGTAGCGGGCGTGGCGCCGTGCGGCGCTCATCAGGACGATCCGGTATTGCGCGACCGTCGCCACGTCGCTCGCCGCGGCGGCTGAGGCGGGATCGCCGGCGGGCGCAGGCCCCGCGCGCGGCGTCGCCGCCACGATCCCGTGTGACTGAGGCGCGACGCGATCCGCCGCGGCCGAAGCCGGCGCGGCTGCTTCCACTGCCCTCGTGGGCGCGCGCTTCGCCGCGCCGGTGTCGGCCGGCGGATCGACCACCGGCGCCGCGGCCGGCGCTGCCGCCCCGCCGGCTTCGCGGACCTGCGCCTGCCCGGCTGCGTCGCGCACCGGCGCATCCTGCGCGACCGAGAGCCGTGCGCCGATCGGTGCCGCCGCGCCGCCCTCGCGCAGCGAAGGCCACTGCGGCCAGGCCAGCAGCAACGCGTGCAGCGCGATCGAGCCGGCGATCGCGACGAGCCACACCGTGCGCGTTTCCTCGCCGCGGAACGTGATCCGGGAGGACCGGACGCCGGGCATCGTCGCGCGCGGCAGGGCTACCCGGGGACCTTCTCGAGCTCGGCGAGCCAGGCGCCGGCCTCGCCGTCGCTCGGCGCGCGCCAGTCGGAGCGCGGCGAGAGCGAGCCGCCCGAGCCGACCTTCGGCGAGTTGGGAACCGCCGAGCGCTTGTACTGCGACTGCCCGAAGAAGCGTGCGAGGAAGACGCCCAGCCACTTCTTGATCTCGGCGATCGCATACTCGCGCTGCTCCGCCTCCGGCGTGTCGGGCCAGCTGCCGCTCGACTTGTCGCGCCACGCGTTCCAGGCGAGGAACGCCACCTTCGACGGCGCGTAGCCGAAGCGCAGGGTGTAGTAGAGGTTGAAGTCCTGCAGCTCGTAGGGCCCCACGACGCTCTCGGTGGTCTGCGCCGGCTCGCCGCCTTGCTGCCCGGGCACGAGCTCGGGGCTGATCGGGGTCGCGAGGACGTCCTCGAGCACGCGGCTCGTCTCGGCGCCGAGCTGCCCGGTGCGCGCGACATGGCGCACGAGGAACCGCACCAGCGTCTTGGGCACGCTCGCGTTCACGTTGTAGTGCGACATGTGGTCGCCGACGCCGTAGGTGCACCAGCCGAGCGCGAGCTCGGAGAGGTCACCGGTGCCGACGACCGGCGCGCGGTGGTGGTTCGCGAGGCGGAAGAGGTGGCTCGTGCGCTCGCCCGCCTGCACGTTCTCGAACGTGACGTCGTAGACCGGGTGGCCGTGGTGGAACGGGTGGCCGATGTCCTTCAGCATCTGCAGGCAGCTCGGCCGGATGTCGATCTCCGCGGCGCTCGCGCCCACGGCCTTCATGAGCCGCCACGCCTGGTCGCGGGTGCGCTCGGTCGTGGCGAACCCCGGCATCGTATAGGCGAGGATGTTCGCGCGCGGCAGCCCCATCACGTCCATCGCGCGCGCGCAGACGATCAGCGCCTGGGTCGAGTCGAGCCCGCCCGAGACGCCGATCACCAGCTTCTCCGCGCCCATGGCGCGCAGGCGCTTCACCAGCCCCTGCACCTGGATCTCGTAGATCTCGTGGCAGCGCTGGTCGCGGGTCGCGGGGTCGGCGGGAACGTAGGGGAAGCGCTCGTAGACGCGCTCGAGCGGGAGCACCGGGTCCTCGGGCAGGTCGAGCACGAACGGCACGGTGCGGAACGCCGCGACGGCGTCGCGGTGCCGGTGCGCGGTCTGCGCGAAGCTCGTCTGCCGCATGCGGTCCTGCGCGATGCGGTCCAGATCCACGTCGGCGACGACGAGCTGCGATTCGTACGTGAAGCGCTCGGTCTCGGCGAGGCGCGTGCCGTTCTCGTAGACCATGCCGTGCGCGTCCCAGGCGAGGTCCGTGGTGGACTCGCCGAAGCCGGAGGCGCTGTAGAGGTAGGCCGCGAGGCAGCGCCCCGACTGGTTCGCCACGAGCTGGCGGCGGTAGTCGTCCTTGCCGATGGTGACGTTCGACGCCGAGAGGTTCGCGAGCACGGTCGCGCCCGCGAGCGCCGCGTGCGACGAGGGCGGGATCGGCGTCCAGAGGTCCTCGCAGATCTCGACCGCGAGCGCGAACAGCGGCTGGTTCTGCGCGCGGAAGACGAGCCGCGCGCCGAAGGGCACTTCCGGCTGCCCGGCGAGGTCGATCGTGTCGCTGCGGGCGAAGTCGCCGGGCGTGAACTGCCGGAGCTCGTAGAACTCGCGGTAGTTCGGGAGATAGGTCTTGGGCCCGACGCCGAGCAGTCGTCCGCGGTGCACCACCGCCGCGCAGTTGTAGAGCGAGCCGTCGATCGCGAGCGGCACGCCGACGACGAGCACCGGGGCGAGGTCCGCGGACGCGGCGAGAACCCGCTCGAGCCCCGCCCGTGCGGCGTCGAGGAGCGCCTGCTGGTGGAAGAGATCCTCGCACGAGTAGGCCGAGAGGCCGAGCTCGGGGAACAGGACGAGCGCCGCACGGCGCTCGGCCGCGCGCTCGGCGAGGCGGATCGTCTCGGCGGCGTTGAAGACCGGGTCGGCCACCCGCACCTCGGGCACCGCGACCGCGACGCGCACGAAGTTGTGGCTGTAAAGGTTGAAGAAGGGCAACGGCGGCCTTTCGCTAGCGCGGTCGTCGGAGGCGCACGGCCCGATTCTGCCCGAATCGGCTCCCGGCGGCGAACCGGAGGCGCCGGCGGGTCCGCGCTCAGGTCGCGCTCTCGCCGAGGGCGCGGATCTCCGCGGCGCGCGCGAGCCGGCGGCCCGGGCGCCGGCGCGGCTTCGGCTTAGGGCCGCCCGGCCGGGGCAGGTCGATGACGAGCTTCACGCACTCCGGGTCGTCGGGGTCGCGCTCCCGGCGGAACCCGAGCCGTTCGCCGACGGCGAGCATCGGCTTGTTCTCGCGCAGCACCGTGCCCCATACCCGCTTGATGCCGCGCTCGGCGGCGTAGTCGAGGATGCGCGCGAGCACCAGCGGGCCGAGCCCGGTGCCCTTCATCGACGTGCGCACCGACACCGCGAACTCGGCGGTCACGTTGTCCGGGTCGGCGATGATGCGCGCCCCGCCGAGGAGCTCCGTCGGCGCCGCCGGGTCCACTGCGACGAGCGCCATCTCGCGGTCGTAGTCGATCTGCGTCGAGCGGGCCGCCGCCTCGTCGGAGAGCTCGCGCAGCGACGTGAAGTAGCGCATGCGCCGGTCCTCCTCGGCGCTCGCGGCGAACGCCCGCTGGTGCGCGGGCGCATCTTCCGGGCGGATCGGACGCAGCAGCACCTCGCGCCCGTCCCAGAGCACGAGCGTCTGCTCGAGCTCGGCAGGATAAGGCTGGATGGCGAGCGGGCGCGGCCTATCCCGCGACACGCGGAAGGCGGCCGCCGCAACGCGCGCGCCGCTCGCGCCCACCCACACGGGGTTCAGCTCGCCTTCGACGATCGCGCGCTCATCCACGACGAGCCGCGAGAAGTCGCAGAGCGCCGAGATGACGGCGCCCGCCTGCGTGCCGCTGCCCTCGCCGCGCTCGAGGAGGAGCCGGCCGACCCGCGTCTCGGCGAGGAGCTGGCGGGCGAGCGCCGCGTTGAGCGGCGGCAGCGCGAACGCGATGTCGCGGATCGCCCCTGCCTGCGGTCCGCCGTGGCCGAACATGAGGACCGGCCCGAAGCGGGGATCGGTGGCGACGCCGATCAGCACCTCGACCGCGTCGGGCTCATGGCTCATGCTCTGCACGACGTAGCGGCCGCCGCGCACCCGCCCGCCGCGCGTGGCGCCGGCCGCGCGCGCCTCCGAAAGCCGCTGCCGCAACCCCGCCTCCGTCGCGGCGATCGCCGAGAAAGCGTCGCGCACGTTGCCATCCGCCTCGCTGCGCGACCGCACCGTGAGTGACACCGGGTAGCCCACCGCCGCTGCGGCATGCGCGACGTCGCGCAACGCCTTGGCGCGCCGCGTCGGCGTGACCGGGATGGCGTAGGCCTCGGCGAGCGCCAGCGCATCGCTGCCGTCGATCCGGCCCGCGCCCCGCAGGAGCGCGGCGCCGATGATCTCGCCGGCGCGCTCGCGGGCGGGATGGCCGTGGCCGTAGATCGACGCCGGGATCTCGAGCAGGACGGCGCGCGCCCGCTCGTAGCGCACGCGCACCATGAACGCCTCGACCGCCTGCTCGGGCGCCGCATAGGTGGCGATGCCGCGCGCGAGGAAGCGGGCGCGCGCCTCCTCCGCGTCGCGCTCGCCGAGCCACGCCGTGAGCACTGGGAAGCGATGGCTCTGCCCGAGCGCCTCGCCGGCGATGGCGACCGCGTTCGCGGTGGCGATCGGGTCGGTCGCTCCGGACGGTGCGCGGATGGCGAGCGCGGCGTCCACCTGTTCGCTCGCGGCGATGAGCTCCAGGGCGCTGCGATACGCGTCCGGCCCGGCGTCCGCCCCGAGGTCGAGGATGCCGGCGCGCGCGGCGGGCGCGAGCTCGGGTGGCAGGCGCGCCAGCGTCCCACCACTCGCGACCAGCGCGTCGGCGGCCAACAGCGCCGGCGCGCTCCCGTTCGAGACGATCGCGAGCCTGCCGGCGCGCAGGCCGCGCATGCCCTTCGCGGTCGTGATCGAGAGCGTCTCGGCGGCGGCGAGCAGCCCTTCGAGCGAATGCACGCGCACCATCCCGGCGCGCTTGAACGCGGCGTGATAGGCATCGCTCGCGCGCAGCAGGCGGCCCGCCCCGGTGGCGGCCTTCGCGGCGGCGTCGCTGCCGCACAGCGAGCGCAGCACCACCACCGGCTTGACGCGCGAGAGCACGCGCGCCGCGGACATGAACCGGCGCGCGTCGGTGACCCCGCAGACGTAGAGGAGCACCGCGCGGGTGTCGCGGTCGGCTGCGAGGAAGTCGATGAGGTCGCCGATGTCCGCGTCAGTCGTCTCCCCGAGGGAGACGATGCGCGAAAAGCCGATCTGCCGCGGGGCGGACCAGTCGATGAGCGTGGTCGCGATCGAATCCGATTGCGTGAGCAGCGCCAGCGGCCCGGGCGCGGGCACGCGCGGGAACGCGCCGGCATTGAGGCCCGCACCGGGGACGATGATGCCGACGCGGTCGGGCCCGAACACGCGCACGCCGGCCCGCTGCGCGGCGCGGCGGATCCCCTCGCGCTCGACGCGGCGCGCCTCGGTGTCGGTAGCGGCGGGGCCGACGAGGACGACCGCCTTGCAGCCCTTCGCCGCGAGCAGGTCGACCACCCGCTCGCCGTCCGCCTGCGGCAGCGAAACGATCGCGAGGTCGATGCCGTCGGGAAGCGCGTGCGCCTCCGTCACGCGGCCCGGGAGGCCGGCGCGCGACTCGGCGGGCTTCAGGGTGTAGAGCTCGCCCCGGAAAGTGGCCGCGGCGAGGTTCGCGATCGCGGCACGATCCCAGGTGCTCTCTACCCCCTGCGCCGGGACGAACGCGATGCGCTCGGGCGAGAACAGGCGCGCGATCTGTTCGAGCTTCATGTTGGCCGCTCAGTCTGCCGGACCCGTTTCGAGTTTACACGCAAGCCCGTGACGCTTTTCCGAGGCGGCCTTCTAGACCGGGATCGCGCGAGCGGCCGAACCGGAGGCCCGGCGGCGCAGAGGCGCGCGCCCGCGGCTCCTCCGCCGGCCGGAATTCTCTTATGCTTTGCGACGTGCCCGGCCGCGCCGGGATCGCGCGAAACCGACGGAGCCCCTCCGTGACCCGCAGCATCCTCGACGAAGCGCACATCCACCCGGCGATCCGCGACAAGGTCGCCAGCCACCACGCCGACATCGTGCGGGAGGTGCAAGCCGCAGTCGCCGCGCACGACGTGGTCGTCGTCGGCATGGCGCAGAACCCGTTCCCGCGCAAGGCGCGCCGGCTGCTCGACCGGGTGATCTTCGTCCTGTTGGTCATCCTCGCCTGCGTGCTGCTCGCCGAGGCGTGGGGCGGCAATCCAGACGGCGGCGCACCGCTGATCGCCGGCGGCGCGCTGCGGTGGACGGCGGGACTGGCCGCGGGTCTCGTCATCGGCGTGGTGGCGGCGCTTCTCGGCGTCGCCGGCGGTGAGCTGCTGGTTCCGACCCTCGTCCTGCTCTACGGCCTCGATGTGAAGCTCGCGGGCAGTCTCTCGCTCGCCATCAGCCTGCCCACCCTGATCGTCGGCTTCACCCGCTATCGCGAATCGGCCGCGTTTGCCGCGCTGAAACGGGAGCGGGGGTTGCTCGCCTGGATGGCGTCGGGCTCGATCGTCGGCACCGCGATCGGCGGTTTCCTGCTGGGCGTCGTGCCCGCGAGCTGGCTCCTCGCGGCGCTCGGCGTGATCCTGCTCGTGTCCGCGATCAAGGTGTTTCAGCACGCCGGGCGTGGCAGCGCCGCGCACGGCCCGTAGCCGAAGCGGGATGCTTGCGGCGCTCCGCTAAGGCTTCGGCCGGGGCGCCTCCGCCGTAGGCATCGGCCCGCAGCGCTGTCCCGGCCAAACGCCGACGAAGCGCTCGACCACGAGCGTGGTCCGCGGCGGCTGACCTGCCTCCATCGAAGGCCGCGGCGCGAGCAGCCCCTCCACGCTCACGAGCAGGCGCTCGCCGGGCTTCGTGCGCGCCCCGAGGTAGGCCGCCTCGAGGGTCTTGAAGTCCGCTTCCATCGCCACGGGCACCGAGCGCCGGTCTGCGCACAGCACGATGTTCGCGGCATCGGCCAGATAGACGAACATCCCCGTGAGGAAGAGCCGCGGCTCGATGGGCGTGAACTCGCGCTGGCGCTGCAGGCGGTCGTTTTGCGCGGACTCGATCGGCTTGCCGTCGAGGTCGAGCTTGCGCAGGGCTGCGCCGCCCTCCACCGGCATCAGGAAGATCGGCGCCTCGCGCCCGCCGCGCAGCACGACGCGGCCGCTCTCGGCCTCGCGCGACCAGCGCCCGATGTCGTCGAACTGGTTGGGCGCCGGCCGGCCGAGGTGGGTCTCGCGGAGCTGGAAGCGGCCCTCGGGATGGAGATCGACGTGCCAGCGGATCGGGCCGCCCGCGCCCGGCAGCTCGCCTTCGAACGATGCCGGCAGCGCGCCGAGACCGCCTGGGGAAGCGGCCGGCGGCGCCCGGCGAGCGGAGACGAGCAGGAGCTCGAGCGGCGCGTTGCGGCCGTCGAGGACCGGGTAGATGCGGTCGGTGGTGAACAGGAGCTGCCCGCGGTGCGTGACCGTGGCGCGCACGGCATAGCGGCTGCCCGGCTTCACCGCGGCGTCGTCGTAGGCGATCTCGAAGCGGAAGGGCGGCTGCCCGGCCGGATCGAGGCGGGCGCGCCCGAGCACCGTCGCCGGCGCGCCGGCGCGCGAGATGTCCTGCAGCTGCGCCTCGAACACCGCGTCCGGGGGCAGCATCATGCGCTCCCGGTACGCGGCGGTCCCCTGCACCGTGCCGGCGAGCGCTGGCGAGGCGATGAAGAGCAGGGCGAGGGCGAAGGCGGCTCCGGGGCCGCCGGGGATGGGTCGGGTCATGGCGCGGGTCGATCGGAAAGCGGCATCGGGCGATTATCGCCGCTATCGTCCGTCGCGGCCGGGGGCTCGGCAGGACGCCAAGCGGCGCGGGAAGCGTACGCGCGGCGTTCACCCCGCATGCGCCGTTTCAGGCCGGACGGGCCGCGATCCGCTCGACGAGCACGGTCTCGCCCGCACGCACCCGCTCCCCGGGACGCACGCGGGCGCGCAGGTCCGGACGCAGGGGTATGACCAGGTCCACCTGGGAGCCGATGCGGATCATCCCGAAGATCGCGCCGCGCTCGACGCGCCCGCCCGGCGGCACGTAACTGTCGATCCCCGCCACGGTGCGCGCGGCGATCTGCACGACGTAGCAGGAAAGCGGGGTGCCGCCGAGCTCGCCGTCGATCCTCGTGACGGTGCGCTCGTTCGCGACGATGTGCTCGCTGCCCCGATGGTAGGGCGGCCGCCGCAAGAGGAGGCGCCAGTGCATCGCGCCCATGTGCAGGTTGGGGCCACGCCCCGGATAGTGACGGACGTAACCCACGGCGCCCGAGAGCGGCGCGCGGTTGTAATGCACGTCGAACGGGCTCATGAACACGCCGATGACGAGGCGCGGCGCCTCGACGTGCTCGCGCACGAGGTCGTGCAGGGTCGCCGCGAGGCCCTTCTTCACGCTCACCACCGGCTCGCCCGGGCCGACCTCGCGGACATAGACCACTCGCCCGTCGGCGGGCGAGAGCAGCCCGTCTCCCGGCGGCACGACACGCCGCGGGTTGCGGAAGAACCAGACGTACCGCCAGAAGAGATAGAGCGCGCCCGCCGCGGCGGCGGCGCCGATCAGGAAGAGGACGCTTCCAGACGCTGCCACGCTTCGTCCTCGAGCACCCGCACGAGCGCCACCCCCGACGAGAACGGGAAGTCCACCGCTTCGAAGGCGTCCTTGTGCCGCGCCACGCGCCGCAGCCACGTCTTGACACCCGCGTGACGGACGAGCTCGCGGATGTAGATGTTGGTGTCGTGCAGGAGGAGATAACCGTTCCTGCGCATGCGGCGGACGCAGCCGAGGAAGTCGGCGCGCACGTTCGCGTAGGAGTGGTTGCCGTCGATGAAGGCGAGCTGGATCTCGCCGCCGCACACGGCGTCGTAGCGGGCGAAGAACTCCGCGCTCGTCATGCGATGGTGCGTGACCACGTCGGCGACACCGAAGCGGGCGAAGCGCGCCTCCACGCGCGTCGCGTCGTCCCACTGCGAGGTGCCACCCATGGTCTGCAACGGACCGTGCGCGAGGACCGAGTACGACGGATCGACGAAAGTGAGCCGCCCGAGCCCGTTGTCCCGCAGGGCGAGCGCGAGGCAGACCACGCTGAACCCGAAGCCGGAGCCGATGACCACGACGTGCTCGGGTCGCAGCGTCCGCGCCACCCCGTAATAGAGGAATCCGAAGCCGAGGTTCAGGCTCTCGCGATCCTCGTGGTGGCCCAAGGGCCGTGCGTGGCGGAAGATGTCGCCGATTAGCTCGGGTGTCAGGCTGAAGCCCCCGGCAGAGCGGGGAGCGACGAGGCGTTTCAGGGCAGCGATCGCGTTCACTGGCGCCGGACGTGCTTTCCATGCATCGGGCTGGCGCGAGGTTAGGCGGCCTATGTGACGCTCGCGTGAAAGCCGCGCCGGTGCCGCCCGTGCGCCGGTGCGCGACCGGCCTCGCCGCCCGAAGAACCACGCCCGGCCAGCGGACGGCAGACCGGGACGCGGGCGCATAAAATCGCGCGATGTCCGATCCGACGGGGAGCCTCGCGCCCGACGCAGAGCGGGGCGCCGCAGACGAAGCGTTCATGCGCGAGGCGCTGGCCCTCGCCCGCGAAGCGGAGCAGCGGGGCGAGGTCCCGGTCGGCGCCGTCGTGGTCCGCGGCGGGGAGATCATCGGACGCGGCCGCAACGCGCCGATCTCGTCGCACGACCCGAGCGCGCACGCCGAGATCGCCGCGCTGCGCGACGCGGCCGCACGCGTCGGCAACTACCGGCTTCCCGGCTGCGAGCTCTTCGTGACCATCGAGCCGTGCGCGATGTGCGCCGGCGCGATCCTGCACGCGCGGATCGCCCGCGTCGTTTTCGGCGCGCGCGATGCGAAGACCGGCGCCTGCGGCAGCGTCGTGGACCTCTTCGCGGAGCCGCGGCTCAACCACCACGCCAGCGTCGCGGGCGGCGTGCTCGAGGCGGAGTGCGCCGCGCTGCTGCAGCGGTTCTTCGCAGAGAAGCGCCGCGAGGGAAAGGAGCGTCGCGGTGCCGAGGATTGAGATCTCGATCCCCGCCCAGACCCTCACGCTCCACGCCGACGACGGGCGGGTGCTCCGCACCTACCTCGTATCCACCGCGGCGCGGGGCCCGGGCGAACAGCGCGGCAGCCTCTGCACCCCGCGCGGGCGGCACGTCGTGCGCGCGAAGATCGGCGCCGGCGCGGCGTTCAACACCGTGTTCGTCGGCCGGCGCCCTACCGGGGAGATGTGGTCGCCCGAGCTCGCCGCGCGCCATCCGGGGCGGGACTGGATCCTCACGCGGATCCTGTGGCTCTCGGGCTGCGAGCCGGGCTTCAACCGGCTCGGCAGCGTGGACACGATGCGCCGCTTCATCTACATCCACGGCAGCCCCGACACCGTGCCGATGGGCGCGCCGGGCTCGATCGGCTGCGTGCGCATGCGCAACCGCGACATCGTCGAGCTGTTCGACCTGGTGAGCGCGGGCACGCCCGTCGAGATCCTGGCGTAGCGCCGGGGCGGTCAGCGGTAGGCGAGCACCTCGATCCGGGTGCGCCCGATCCAGTCGGCGATCGCGGCGAGCTCGAGGGCCCCCTCGCCGTAGACGATCTTCACGCGCATGGCGTCGGCGGGCCGCTGCGCGAAGGTGGGATCCACGGCGACCCACGCGCCCTCGACGAGGCTCTCGTTCCAGGTGTGGTAGAGGAACCCGCCCCACTCGTCGGAATAGGCGAGCCCGTTCACGACGCGCGTCGGGATCCCGAGCGCGCGAGCGAGAGCGGCGAAGAGCCATGCATGCCCCTGGCACTCGGCGCGCCGCTCTGCGAGGACGTCGAGCGCGCTGAACGCGTCGGCCGCCTCCTTCCGGATGTTCGCCTGCATCCAGGCGAGGATCGCGTCCACCTTCGCCGCATCCGTCGGCTTCTGGCCCGCGATCTCGGCCGCGAGGCGCAGGATCCCTCGGTCGGCGCGCGGGACCTGCATCGACGCCTCGAGGCCGCTGCCCGGGGCGGCCGCGCCGGCCGCGAACGGCACGGCGCTCGTTTCGCAGACCACTCCTGCGGCATCGGCCTCGCAGCGCTGGCTCGCGTCGCGGGGCAGGAGGTCGAGGCGGCCCTGGGTGCGGATCGCGAGCGTCGCGGCCGTCACCGCGCGCGGCGAACGCACGGGCGTGGGCACTTTCACCACGCTCAAATCGAGCAGCACCTCGCGCCTGTTGAGCGCCGCGTCGGCGAGATAGCTTCGCGCCGCGGTCTCGGTCTCGAGATACGAGATGACGATCCCGTTGAGCGCGATCTCGAGCTGCGGCAACCCCTGCGCGTCGTACCACGTCGACGCCCCGAAGCCGAGGAGGTCGGTCGTCACCTTCCAGCCCGGCTGCGGCAGGAACTCGCTCCTTTCGAAGCCGACGACCCGCTGCGAGGCCTCCGCGATCTCCTGCGCCTCGCCGCTGAAGACGCGCACGCGCCACGCGCTGCCGATCTCGAGCCCGCGCACGACCGGGAGCAGGGCGAGCGCGCTCATCGGGAACACCGGTTCGGCCGAAGCGAACGCGCGTTGCTCGACGCGGCCCGCCTGGGTGGCCGCGACGTGCAGCGTCCCGTCGCGGACCTCGCCACGCAGCGCGAGGCGGTTGCCGTCGAGGGTGTAGTCGTAGTCGAGCTCGAGGAGCGTGAGGTCGGGGTTCACGCGGTCGCGGGAGCGCAGGGTCACGTGCTTTTCGAAGCCGAGGAGCGTGAACCGCATCGCGGTCTCGCCCTCGAGCCAGTGGCCGCCGCGGCCGTCGGGTTCGATCCGCAGGCGGCCGTAGCCGACCTTCTCGCCGTTGAAGACGACGCCGGTCCAGTACTCGCGCCAGGGCAGTTGCTCGAGCGCGAACCGCGGCGCCGGACCCTCCGGGGGCGTCGCCGGGTGGAAGTACATGCCCGCGCAGCCGGGCATGAGAACGAGCGCGGCGAGGGCGAGGACGGCCCTCGCCCCGCGAAGGCGCGTGGCGCGGCTACGCGCCGAAGAGGCGCGAGATCGCATCGCCGAGCGGCGGCCGAGCGACGCCCTTCTCCGTGATGATGGCCGTCACCAGCTCGGCCGGCGTGACGTCGAACGCGGGATTCGCGACCGCAACGCCTTCGGGCGCCCAGCGCAGGTCGCGGAACCCCGTCACTTCGGACGGATCGCGCTCCTCGATCGGGATGCCCGAGCCGTCCGCGATCGCGCGGTCGATGGTCGAGAGGGGAGCGGCGACGTAGAAGGGCAGCCCGTGGCGAGCGGCCAGCACCGCGAGCGCGTAGGTGCCGATCTTGTTCGCGGTGTCGCCGTTGGCGGCGATCCGGTCGGCGCCGACGATCACGACGTCCACGCGCCCGGTGCGCATCATGTGGCCGGCCATGTTGTCGGTGATCAGCGTGACCGGGATCGCCTCCTGCACCATCTCCCAGGCCGTGAGCCGCGCGCCCTGCAGGTAGGGGCGCGTTTCGTTCGCAATCACCGAGAGGCGCTTCCCTGCGTCGCGCGCCGAACGGACGACGCCGAGCGCGGTGCCGTGGCCCGCCGTGGCGAGCGCGCCGGCGTTGCAGTGGGTCATGACGCGCGCGCCGTCGGCGATCAGGGCCTCGCCGTTGCGGCCGATCGCGCGGTTCACCTCGAGGTCCTCGCGGAAGACGCGGTCGGCTTCGGCCGCGAGTCGCCTCGCGGTCTCGCGCGGGTCGTCCGCGGGCGCTTCGTGCCACACCGCACGCATCCGGTCGAGCGCCCAGAAGAGGTTTACCGCCGTCGGCCGGCTCGCGTGCAGCGCCGCGAAGGCCGTCTCGAGCTTCGCGGCGAAGCTCGTGGCGTCCTCGTTCGCGAGCCGCAGCGCGTCGACGGCGACGCCGAAGGCCGCCGCACAGCCGATCGCCGGCGCGCCGCGCACGACCATGTCGCGGATCGCGGCGGCGACTTCCCCGGCGCTGCGGCAGGCGACATACCGCAGGGTCTGCGGCAGCAGCCGCTGGTCGACGAGCTCGAGCACGCCGTCGGTGAAGCGCAGCGTCTCGACCCCGCGTGCGTCCATCAGATCACCCGCTCGTTGCCGCCGTCGACCGGAATCTGCGCGCCCGTGGTCCTGGCGAAGAGCGGTCCGCAGAGCTCGGCGGCGAGCTCGGCGACGTCGCGGCTCGTCACTTCGGTGCGCAGCACGTTGCGCTTCTTGTACTCGTCCACCGTGAGGCCGTAGCGCTTCGCCCGCTCGGCGAGCACGGCTTCCGTCCAGAGCCCGGTGTCGAACACCGCGTCCGGGTGGAGCGTGTTGACGCGGATGCCGTCGCCGCCCCACTCGAGCGCCGCGATGCGCGCGAGCTGGGTGAGCGCCGCCTTGGAAGCCGAATAGGCGGCCGCGCCGACGCCCGGCGCCGGGACGTTCTTCGAGCCGATGACGACGAGACGCCCGCCCCGCGGCGCGAGCCTGAGGAGCGGCTGCGCGGCGCGCATCAGTGCGAGGTTCGCGTCGAGGTTGATTCGCATCACGCGCCGCCATTCGTCGTCGGGCAGCTCGGCGATCGCCCGGCCGGGAGAGAAGATCCCGGCATTGAGCACCAGCATGTCGAGGCCGCCGAAGGCGAGCACGGCCCGATCGAGCGCGCGCGCCACCCCGTCCGTGTCGGTGAGGTCCCCAACGATGCCGAGGAAGTCGGGCCGGTCGTGCAGCGTCGCGATCGCCGGGTTGAGGTCGATGCCGACGACCGCGGCGCCGCGCGCGAGGAACGCTGCCACCGCCGCCTTCCCAATGCCGGAAGCGGCGCCGGTGACGAGCGCGACCTCGCCGGCGAACGCGGGCGGCTTGCCGCCCTTGCGCAGTTTCGCCTGCTCGAGGTCCCAGTACTCGACGTCGAAGAGGTCCTGCGCGGGCAGGGCGACGTAGCCGCCGAGCGCTTCGGCGCGCAGGATGACGTCGATGGTGTGATCGTAGAGCTCGGCGACGATGCGCGCGTCCTTCGCCGTGCGGCCCGCGGCAGCCAGCCCGAAGCGCGGATCGAGCACGACACGCGGCGCCGGATCGAGCATCGTCTTCGGCTCCTTCGCCTGCGGGGCGTGCGCGGCGAAGTATTCACGATAGGCGCGCGCGTAGGCGTCCACGTCCGTCCCGAGCATCGGCACGCGCTTCGTGCGGATCACGTGGTCGGGCGTCGCCGGGCCCTGCTGCGAGATGCGCGCGACCTCGGGATGGCGCGCGAAAGCGAGCGTCTTGGCGTTGGCCGTCGCGCAGAGGAGCATCGGCGCGCCCGCCGCGTCCGAGATCCGGCGGCGCAGGCCGGCGAACTCGAGCGCGCCGATCTCCGGGGTGGCGGGCACCGGCGCGGGAACCACGTCCCACGCCTTCTGCGAAGCGAGATGGTGCTCGGCCATGCCGACGAGCTCGATCATCAGCTCGTAGGCCTCGCGCGCCGACTGACCGAAGGAGAAGATCCCGTGGTTGAGCAGCACCACGCCGACGGTACCGGGCGTGGCCCGAGCCGCGAACTCGGCCGCGACGAGCTTCGCGAGATCGAATCCCGGCAGGCGATAGGGCACGACCAGGACGCGGTCGCCGTAGATCTCGCGGATGCGCCGCTCGCCGTCCGCCGTGTTGGTCACCGCGAGCCCCGCGTCGGCGTGCGCGTGATCGACGAACCGGAACGGCATCGCGCCGTGCAGGATGGTCTCGATCGAGGGCGCGGGCGCCGCGGCCCGCGTCATGTGGGTGACGAGCTCGTTCACCATGTCCGGGTCGGAGAGCCGCTCGAGCCCGGCGAGCCGGACGACGTGCGCGAGCCGCACCGGAGAGAAGCCCGCGGGCTCGATCGTCTCGAGATCCCAGCCGCTGCCCTTGACGTAGAGGATGTCCTCGGGCTCGCCGAAGCGGTTCGCCTCGCGGATCTTCACGGAGGTGTTGCCGCCGCCGTGGAGCACGAGCGACTTGTCGCGGCCCAGCAGCCGGGACGTGTAGACGCGAAGTCCCAGATCGCCCTCGAAACGGGCGGCCTCGGCGTCGTCCCACAGGCTCTTCATCGGCTAGACTCCCCGCGCGCGCGGCGCGCCGCGCTCCGGAAAAGGCGCGGATTATACGCGCGCGAGGAGGACGATTTGACGACGTTCGCCGTGCGGATCCTGCCCTGGGCGGTCGCGCGTCCGGGCGCGCGCGCGGTGCGCGAAGCCGTCTTCGTGCGGGAACAGGGCGTGCCGATCGAGCTCGAGTGGGACGAGCTCGACGCGTCCTGCGAGCACGCCCTCGCAACCGACGCGGGTGGCGCGGTGATCGGCACTGGACGGCTCCTGCCCGACGGGCGCATCGGCCGCATGGCCGTGCTCGCGGAATGGCGCGGCCTGGGCGTCGGCGCCGCGATCCTCGCAGCGCTCGTCGCGCGTGCCCTGGAGCGGGACATGCGCCGCGTCACCCTGCACGCGCAGACCCACGCCGCCGGCTTCTACGCGAAGCTCGGGTTCACCACGATCGGCGAGACGTTCATGGAAGCGGGAATCCCGCACGTCGCGATGGCGCGCGAGCTCGCGCCGGCCGCTCGATCCTGAAGCGTTCGAAGACCGTCTCGGTCGGCGCGCCCTCGCGGTCGAACGTCCGCTCGGCGACCTCCACGTCGCCGGCGCGCGTCACGACGAGCGCCGTGGAGCTGCGCGTCCCGTAGTCGCCGGCGACGATGCGCATGGGCGAGAGCTTCCGCTCCCAGTCCCGGCCGACCCCGGTGTCGGGCAGCTCCGCGTCGGGCGCCGCCTCGGTGCTGTCGAGCAGCGTGAGGAGATCGAGGGCGCCGAACGGATGGGCGATCGTTTCCGCGAGCCGCCGCTTGCCCTCGCGGACCTTCGGCCAGGGCGTGTCCAGGAGATGGTTCGAGAGGCCGTAGAGTCCCGGCTCGAGCACCGTCACGCCGCCGTTGCGACTCGACAGGAACGCCAGCGAGCTGCCGTCCCACGCGAGCAGGCCGAAGCCGTTGTAGCGGTCGGCGCGGCCGCGAAGATCGGAAAGGCAGGCGAGCGCGGCCCCGTCGGCCGTGAGGAATTCCGCGACGAGCGCCCCGCGCGAGGGCGCGCCGGGACGGTGGGCGGGCGGGTCGCGGAAGTTCGTGAGCGCTGCGAACCGCCCCCGGCGCGAGACGCCGAGCCAGGTGCCGCCCTGCTCCAGGTCGCGGCCGGCGAAGACGTCCGGGTGGTCCTTCCAGAAGCCGGCGGGCGCGGTCGCGCGCTTGAACCACTCGTCGCGGTTCGCTGCGACGACGAGCTCGTGCCGCTCGTCGGGACGGTACGCCAGGACCACGAGGCACATGCTCAGAATGCCTCGAAGCGTTCCACCACGCGCGCCGAGCGTGGCGCGAGGTGGGCCGCGATGCCCGACGCCGCGGCGATGCGCTCGACGACGGCCGCGAAGTCGCCCCGCGTCGCGTCTTCGTAGACCTCCATCCAGGTCGCGGGATCCTCCGCCCGGCGCAGCAGCCGCCCCTGCACGCCGGTTTCGAGCCGGACCGTCGCCAGGAGCCCCCGCACGCACTCGCGCGCCGCGGACGATCCGGGATCGGCGACCTTGTAATAGACGTACACCGTCGATGCGCTCACGGCAGGGCGTAGGGCAGGGGGAGGATCGTCAGGCGCGGGCCCTCCGGAGCGCCGACGTGCAGCTCCCCCGCCTCGGCCGAGGCGGAGTGGAGCGTCGCGAGGACGTCGCAGCCGCCTCCCGGGGCCGGCGCAACGTTCACGATGATGCCGGCCGGCTGGTCGGGCGCGCCGCTTGCGAAGACGGCTTCGCCGGGCCGCGGCGGTGGTGCGCCCGGGACATGCGCGAGATAGGTGCGGCGCTTGACCTTGCCGAGGTATTGGCTGCGCGCCACGACTTCCTGTCCCGGATAGCAGCCCTTGTCGAAGCTCACGCCGCCGACGAGCTCGAGGTTCGCCATCTGCGGCACGAGCTCGTCCTGCGTCGGTGCGGTCACCAGCGTGAGGCCGTTCCGGATCTCGAGCCATTCCCAGACGGGCGTACCCGCGGGGCGCAGCACGCTCGCAGCCGATTCCCACGCGCCCTGCGCCGCCTCCGCCGGCACGGCGATCACGAAGCGCCCGCCCGGCACCCGGATCGCGACGGCCCCCGATGCGCCACGCGCGACACCCATCGGAGCAGCGGGCGCGCCGGCGCCGGTCGCCGCTTGGACGGCGCGCGCCGCTTCCGGCCCCGCCAACCCGAGGAGCACGACCTCATCGGATGCGTCCGCGATCGTGACTTTCGAACGCAGCACGAACATCCGCAACCGCTTCCCGATCGCGGGCACGAGCTCGCGCGCGAGCGCGAGGACCACGCCCTCGCCTTCGCGCCACGCGAGGAAGTTCGCGAGCAGGCGTCCCTTGGGCGTGCAGTAACCTGCATAGCGCGCCCGATCGGGGCCCATGCCCTTCACGTCGTTGGTGAGCTGGCCGTGCAGGAACGCAACGGCGTCCGGCCCCGAGACGCGCAGCGCGCCGAGATGCAGGAGCGGCGCGACCACGCTTCCCGACACTGCCGCCGCGCGCTCGCCAGCGGGATCGCCGAAGTCGGCAACCACGCCGTTGCTGAGCACCGCCCCGCGCGCAGCCAGGAAGGCAAGCCAGCCTGTCAATTCAACCTCTTGATCCACAGACGCATTCCGTTCCCGTGCGGGCCAGGACTTATTATACGGAGCGACTGCCGCCGGCCCCGCGCCGCCCCCTCGATGCGTTTCCTGTTCAAGCTCCTCGCCGTCGTCCTGACGCTCGGCATCCTGGCCGGGACCGGTTTTGCCGCGTGGATGTGGTCGTTCTCGCATCGCACGCTCGAGTTCCGCGCTACGCCGCTCGAGGTCACCATCCGCCCCGGTGCGAGCCTTTCGACGGCGGCGCGCGATCTCGCAGCGGCAGGCGTCGTAATGCAGCCGTGGCAGTTCGCGCTCGTCGGACGGCTTCAAGGGCGCGACGCCGCCATCAAGGCGGGCACCTACCGGTTCGACGAGCCGCTCACGCCGCTCGCGCTGCTCGAGAAGCTGATCCGCGGCGAGTCGATCCTGATGGAGGTGGTGTTCATCGAAGGCTGGACCTTCCGGCAGGTGCGGCAGACCCTCGACACTCATCCCGATCTGCGCCACGACACCGCCGGGCTCCCGGACGCGGACGTGCTCGCGAAGATCGGGGCCGCGCCCGGCCACCCGGAGGGACGCTTCTTCCCGGACAAGTATCTCTTCGCGAAAGGCACGAGCGACCTCGAGGTCCTGCGGCAGGCCTATGCCCGCATGGAACGCAAGCTCGCCGCCGCGTGGGCCGAGCGCGAGCCCACCGTGCCGCTCGCCTCGCCCTACGAGGCGCTGATCCTCGCTTCGATCGTGGAGAAGGAGACAGGCGTGGCGGCCGACCGTGCGATGATCGCTGGCGTGTTCGCCAATCGACTTCGCGCCGGGATGCTCCTCCAGACCGACCCGTCGGTGATCTACGGGCTCGGGGACGCCTTCGACGGCAACCTGCGCAAGCGCGACCTCCTCGCCGACGGCCCCTACAACACTTACACGCGCGGCGGGCTCCCACCGACCCCGATCGCCCTGCCCGGGCAGGCATCCCTCCAGGCCGCCGTCCGTCCGGCTCGCACCGACGCGCTGTATTTCGTCGCGCGCGGCGACGGGTCGAGCGAGTTTTCGCGGACGCTCGAGGAGCACAACCGGGCGGTCGCGAAATACCAGAGGGCCGGCCGGTGAGCGGGGCGCCTTCCATCGGGCGCGGCAAGTTCCTCACGCTCGAAGGCATCGACGGGGCGGGCAAGAGCACGCATCTCGAATGGATCGCCGAGCGCCTGCGCGCGGCCGGTCGGCCGGTGGTGGTCACTCGGGAACCGGGCGGGACCCCGCTCGGCGAGCGCCTCCGCGAGATCGTCCTCAACGAGCCGATGGACCTCGACACCGAAGCCTTGCTCGTCTTCGCCGCCCGCCAGGAGCACATCCGGCGCCTGATCCTTCCGAACCTCGAGAGGGGGATCTGGGTGCTCTCCGACCGTTTCACGGACGCGACGTTCGCCTACCAGGGCGGGGGCCGGGGTATTCCGTTCGAGCGGTTGGCGATCCTCGAGGATTGGGTGCAGCGCGGGCTCCAGCCCGACCTCACGCTCTTCTTCGACGTGCCGGTGGCGGTCGGGCAGGCGCGCCTGCGCCAGGCAACCGTCGAACCCGACCGCTTCGAGCGGGAATCCGAGGGCTTCTTCGAACGGGTTCGGGCCGCCTATCTGCGGCGGGCGGCGCAGGCACCGGTACGGTTTCGGGTGATCGACGCGAGCCGGACGGTGGCCGAAGTTCGTAAGGAACTCGAGGTTTTCATCTCAAGTCTATGATCAATGAGCGATTGTTACGAATGCTGCCAGACCTCATGTTGTTTCTCGGAATATTGATTTAATTAGTTGTCGTGAAAATGATCGCGCCGTGGCTTGAACCGCCCTGGAGGCGCCTGGCGGCTTGGGGGCGCACGCCGCCCCACGCGCTGCTGGTCAGGGGCCGGCCGGGGCTCGGCAAGACCGCGCTTGCCCGGGCCTATGCGAAGTGGCTCCTGTGCGAGTCGTCCGCGAGAGCGGACACCGCCTGCGGCGAATGCGAGGCCTGCCAGTGGTTCGAGCAGGGGAACCACCCCGACTTCCGCCAGGTGGAACCGGAGTTCCTGGCTACGGACGCCGGCGGGGAGGGTGAGGCCGAGGAGACAAAGGGCAGGGGCAACAAGCCGAGCCGGCAGATCAAGATCGACCAGGTGCGCGCGTTACAGGATTTCCTCGCCGTCGGCACG
The DNA here is from genome assembly GCA_026417035.1 of Burkholderiales bacterium. Lineage (GTDB taxonomy): Bacteria > Pseudomonadota > Gammaproteobacteria > Burkholderiales > SG8-39 > JAOAEA01. Next base: position 25,350 of record JAOAEA010000014.1, on the reverse strand, counting down.
CACCGGGCCGGGCTTCGGGTCGCCATCGTCCGTCCGGCCGAGGCGATGAACCAGGCGACCGCGAATGCGCTTCTCAAGAGCCTGGAGGAACCGCCCCCTGCGACGGTCTTCCTGCTCGTCTCGAGCCAGCCCGCGCGGCTCCTGCCGACGATCCTGAGCCGCTGTCAGGCGATCACGGTGGCGGTGCCGCAGCGTGCGCAGGCGCTCGCATGGCTGGAATCGCAGGGGCTTCGCGATCCCGAGGCGGCCCTCGCATTCGCCGGCGACGCCCCTCTCGAGGCGCTCGAATCGGGAGCCGCAGCCGGGCTCCGCGACACGCTGCCGGCCCTGCTCGCGGGCGACTGGGATCCGCTCGCGGTCGTCGACCGCCTGCAGGCCGAAGAGCCCGTCGCGGTGGTCGATGCCTTGCAGAAATGGGTCTATGATGCCGGCCTTGTCCGGACCGTCGGCCGGGCGCGCTATTTCCCGCGCGCGGCCGGCGCGGTGGGGCGCCTCGCGCAGTGCTCGCCCGCCGGACTCGCGGGGCTTGGCCGCACGCTCGCCCGGGCCAGGGCCGTCGCGAGCCACCCGCTGAACCCGCGGCTCTTCATGGAAAGCCTCTTTCTCGAGCTCGCCCGCGTGCAAGGATGCCGCGATGGTTGACACCCGGCCCGGCGAAGACAACACGAAGCCCGGCGGCGGCCGTCCGAGCGTGCTCTCGCTCACGATCAAGGAGCGCTCCGCGCTCTACGCCGCCTACATCCCCCACCTCAAGCGCGGGGGGATCTTCATCCCCACCACCCGCAGCTACCGCCTCGGGGATGCGGTGTTCATGCTCCTCACGATCATGGACGATCCGCAGAAGGTGCCAGTCGCGGGGCAGGTCGTGTGGATCACGCCGCCCAACTGCCAGGGCAACAAGGCGCAGGGCATCGGCGTGCAGTTCTCGGACGACGAGGCGGGCAAGGCGGTGAAACGCCGCATCGAGACCCTCCTGGGCGGTCTGCTCCAGTCGACGCGATCCACCCACACCTACTAGAGCGGCCCCGTGCAGCTCGTCGATTCGCACTGCCACCTGGACTTCCCGGAGTTCGCGGGCCGCATCCCGTCCGTCCTGGAGCGGATGGCGGAGAACGCCGTCACCCATGCGCTGTGCGTTTCGGTGACGCGCGAGGGGTTCCCGGGCGTCCTCGCGCTCGCAGCCGCCCACGCCAACCTCTTCGCGTCTGCGGGCGTGCATCCGGATTACCCCGAGGCCGAGGAGCCGAGCGTGGCCGAGATCGTCCGCTGGGCCGACCACCCGAAGGTGGTCGCCATCGGCGAGACCGGTCTCGACTACTACCGCCTGCAGGGCGACCTCGAGTGGCAGCGCCGGCGCTTCCGCACGCACATCCGTGCCGCGCGCGAGTGCGGTAAGCCGCTCATCGTCCACACGCGCGCCGCCGCGGCGGACACGCTCGCGATCATGGCCGAGGAACGGGCCTCCGACGTGGGCGGCGTGATGCACTGCTTCACCGAGACCGCGGACGTCGCGCGCGCCGCGATGGAGATGGGTTTTCTCGTCTCGTTCTCGGGGATCGTGACCTTCAAGAACGCCGCCGAGCTCAAAGCGGTGGCGCGCTCGGTCCCGCTCGCGCGGATGCTCGTGGAGACCGACGCCCCGTACCTCGCGCCGGTCCCGCACCGGGGCAGGGTCAACGAGCCCGCGTACGTGCGGCACGTCGCCGAGGAGGTGGCGCGGCTGCACGGGGTGGACACCGAAACGGTCGCCGCGGCGACCACGCGCAACTTCTTCGGCCTCTTCCGCGGGGCCGCACGCTTCGTAGAGGATTCCCGTGCCGCTGCCTAGGGCTCTCGCCGCATTCTCCGCACTCCTCGTCGCAGCCGGCACCGCCGCCGCGCAGCCGACGCTCGACGACCTCTTCCGCGCGGTCGAGGTGAACGACGTCGCGACGGTGCAGTCGCTCGTGGACCGCGGGATGGACGTCAACTCGACCAATGCCCAGGGCCGGACGATCCTCATGCAGGCCGCGGGCGGCGGCCACGCCGACATGGTGAAGATGCTCCTCGCGAAGCGCGCCCGTCCGAACCTGCGCGCGCCGACGGGCGAGACGGCCATCATGTTCGCGGCGATGAAGGGCAGCCTCCCCGTCGTCGAGCTCCTCTACGCGGGGGGCGCGGAGATCAACCATTCGGGCTGGACGCCGCTTCACTACTGCGCCTGGGAGGGGCACGTCGAAGTGTGCCGCTTCCTCATCGGCAAGAAGGCGGACGTCGACGCGCGAGCGCCGAACGAGGCCACCCCCCTGATGATCGCCGCTCGCCAGGGGCAGCAGGAGATCGTGCGCATCCTGCTCGCGGCGGGGGCGAATCCGAACCTCGAGAGCGACCGCGGCATGACCGCGACGCAGTTCGCGCTCAAGGCGGGCAACACCGACATCGCCGAGCTCCTGCGCAAGGCGGGCGCGACGCGCTGAAACGGCGGCCCGCGCAGCATAGCCGGTCTCGCCGAGGGAAGGAGGGCATTGCTTTGACCGCCGTCGAGACCGTGAACCGCCAGGTGAGGCTGGCCGCGCGGCCGGTCGGCCTGCCCAAGCCCTCGGACTGGCGCTTCACCGAAGAGCCCCTGGGCGATCCGCCGCACGGCGGCGTCGTCGTCAGGAACCTGCTCCTTTCCCTGGATCCGGCGATGCGCGGCTGGATGAACGAGGGCCGGAGCTATATCCCGCCGGTCGGGATCGGCGAGGTCATGCGCGCGGTCGGCGTGGGACGGATCGTCGCATCCTCGAGCCCCGCGTTCGCGGCCGGCGACTACGTGTCCGGCGCGCTCGGCATCCAGACCCACGCGACGCTCGACGCGGAAGGGCTCGAGCGGTCGGGGCTCGTCCGCATCGACCGGCGCCTCGCGCCGCTGCCGAAGTGGCTCAACCCGTTGGGCATGCCCGGCATGACGGCCTACTTCGGCCTGCTCGACATCGGCCAGCCCAAGGCGGGGGAGACCGTCGTCGTCTCGGGCGCAGCGGGGGCGGTGGGCCAGACGGTCGGCCAGGTCGCGAAGATCAAGGGCTGCCGTGCGGTCGGCATCGCCGGCGGACGGGCGAAATGCGAGTTCGTGGTGGGGGAGCTCGGTTTCGACGCCTGCATCGACTACAAGGCCGGCAGCGTGCGCGAGGGACTGAAGCAGCACTGCCCCGGGGGCGTCGACGTCTATTTCGACAATGTCGGCGGCGAGATCCTCGACACGGTACTCACGCGCATCAACCGCAAGGCCCGGATCGTGATCTGCGGCGCGATCTCGCAGTACAACAACACGACGCCGATCAAGGGCCCGTCGAACTATCTTTCCCTGCTCGTCAACCGCGCCCGCATGGAAGGGATGGTGGTGTTCGACTATGCGGACCGCTTCCCCGCGGCCATCGCCGAGATCGCCGGATGGATGCGCGAGGGACGGTTCAGGTCGCGCGAGGACATCGTCGAGGGGCTCGACCGGTTTCCGGACGCGTTGAACGGGTTGTTCGCCGGCGAGAACTTCGGCAAGCTGATCCTCAAGGTCGGCGAGGACGGCTGAGGCGGCGCGGACGCGAGGAAGACCAGGGGAGGGGGGATTGTTCTCGGATCTCTTTTCGTTGCAGGGCCGCGTGGCCCTCGTCACTGGCGGATCGCGCGGCATCGGCAAGATGATCGCGGCCGGATTCCTCGCCCAAGGCGCGAAGGTGTACATCGCCTCGCGAAAGGCGGCGGCCTGCGAGGCCACCGCGGCCGAGCTCTCCAGAGGCGGCGGGGTCTGCGTCCCCGTTCCCGTCGATGCATCGACCGTCCAGGGGGCGCGCGAGCTCGCGGCTGCGCTCACCGCCCGCGAGCCGAGGCTCGACATTCTCGTGAACAATGCGGGCGCCGCCTGGCTCGAGAAGTTCGACGCGTTTCCGGAGAAGGGCTGGGACAAGGTCGTCGACCTCAACCTGAAGACGCCCTTCTTCCTCACCCAGGCGTTGCACGGCGCGCTCAAGGCGGCAGCGTCGCGTGACCGGCCCGCCAAGGTGATCAACATCGCGTCGATCGACGGCATCTCCGTCAACCCGCAGGAGACCTACTCCTACGCGGCGAGCAAGGCTGGGCTCATCCACCTCACCCGGCGCATGGCGCTGCGCCTGATCGAGGACCACATCGTGGTTTCGGCGATCGCGCCGGGCGCCTTCGCCTCCGACATGAACATCCTCGCCCGCGACCACGGCGACGAGATCGCGAAGCGGATCCCGGCGCGCCGCATCGGCCGTGACGAGGACATGGCCGCCGCGGCCGTTTACCTCGCCTCACGCGCCGGCGACTATGTGGTCGGCGCGACGCTGGTGGTGGACGGCGGCGTCACGTGCGCGCGCTGAGACGACGGCGACGCGGCAAGCAGAGAAAGGGATAGAGATGAAAGTCCGCGCCGCCGTTCTCGGCGCCATGGGAGCGCCACCGCCCTACGCCGCCTCGCGGCCGCTCGCGATCGAGGCAGTGGACCTCGATCCGCCGGGGCAGGGCGAGGTGCTCGTGAAGATCGCGGCGGCCGGGCTCTGTCATTCGGACCTCTCGGTGATCAACGGCGACCGCCCCCGTCCCATGCCGATGGCCCTCGGGCACGAGGCCTCGGGCGTGGTCGAAGCCGTGGGACCGGGCGTGACCGACCTCGCCAGGGGCGACCACGTGGTGATGGTCTTCGTGCCGAGCTGCGGCCACTGCTTGCCCTGCGCCGAAGGACGGCCCGCGCTCTGCGAACCCGGCGCGGCGGCGAACACCAAGGGCACGCTGCTCTCCGGCGAGCGCCGGATTTCGCGCGCCGGCGCCCCGATCAACCACCACCTCGGCGTCTCGGCCTTCGCGGAGTACGCGACCGTATCCCGGCGCTCCCTGGTCAAGATCGACCCCGAGCTCCCGTTGGACGAGGCCGCCCTCTTCGGCTGCGCGGTGCTCACGGGAGTAGGGGCGGTCGTGAACACCGCCCGGGTCCCCGTGGGCGCGAGCGTCGCGGTGGTGGGTCTCGGTGGCGTCGGCCTGGCCTCGCTGCTGGGCGCGCTCGCGTGCGGTGCCTCGCGCGTCGTCGCCATCGACCTCGCAGAGGACAAGCTCGCCTTCGCGCGGCAGCTCGGCGCGACCGACACATTCAACGCCGGCTCGCCCGCATGCGCCGACGAGGTGCGAGCGGCGACCGGTGGCGGGGTGGAATACGCCTTCGAGCTGGCGGGCTCGGTGAAGGCCCTCGAGCTCGCCTACCGGATCACCCGGCGCGGGGGCACCACGGTTACCGCTGGACTGCCGCCGCCCGACCGCACGTTGGCCGTCCCGGCCGTCCAGCTCGTCGCCGAGGAGCGGACGCTGAAAGGGAGCTACATCGGCACTTGCGTGCCGACCCGCGACCTGCCGCGCTACGTCGCTCTTTACCGTCGCGGGCGCCTGCCGGTGAACCGCCTCCTGACCCACCGGCTGAAGCTCGACGAGATCAACGAGGGGTTCGACCGCCTGAACGAGGGGAAGGCGATCCGGCAGGTCGTGGTGTTCTGAGGGCTTGGCGGAGTCGCTCCGCCGCCGGTTCCGCAGCCGCCGTCACACCCGATGAAGTTTACATAATGCACATATGCGGCCGTTTACGGCGCTCCGAACGCGCCCGAACGGCGCCTCAGTGCCACTCGCCCCGCGGTGGAATCGGCAGCGGCAGGACGGGAACGCCCTCGTCGAGGAGCTCCGCAGTCTCCTCGCGGGTCGCGGTTCCCCGGATGGCTCTCGCCGGAGCGAGCCTGCGATGGATCCGCCGCGCTTCGTCGGGAAACGCCTTCCCGACATCCTCGCTGTTGAGGAGCACGTGGTCGATGAAAGCTCCGACGGTCATCTCCTGCCGCGCGGGCGCGCGCTGGCGCTTCGGCTTGGCGCGTTCTGCCGGCTGGGATTTCTGGATCCGCGCCGTCGGGAGCTTGTCCACGGAGCCCCCGCCGCACACCGGGCAGCTCAGCAGGCCGCGACCTTTCTGGCGGTCGAAGTCGTCCCCCGAGGCGAACCAGCCCTCGAAGCGATGCCGGCGGGAACAGATGAGCTCGAAAACGATCATGGCGCCGCGCGTCCGGCGGAGATCCGATGGCCTTCCATGGCTGGATTGTATGCGAGAGCGGTGCAAGAACCGCGCCCGACCGAAGCGCGAGACGTGAGATCCGTCGGCTCGCAACTCGCGTAGCCGGAGTTCCTCCCGGCTCGCAGGGCATGCCCGCAATCCCCACAGGCTACGTCCCGATCCTGGCCCCCGCGCGCCGAAGGCCGAGCAGGGGGTGCCGGTGCATCCGAGCGTCCTCACCGAAACCGCGGAGCTTATTTCGCCGTTAGTCCTTTTTTATCTGATGCTTGTGCGCGATTTATGACAGAGACTTGATATTAGTGATGTATCCGTTTGTTATTGCAAGTGTTGTCGCAACGCATATGCCGCACCCCCTCCGCTCCCCGGCTCCGGCGCAGGGCCGCCGGCTCGAGCCATCGAAGGTGGCCGGTCCGGCCTCCCTCAACTGGGGCGCCGGCTGCTCGACCCGAGCGTAGCAAACGGCACTAGCGCACTGAGTGGCCAACGGTTTTCTTTACATCGGACGACGCCCCGCCGAGAATCCGGCCACCCGCCGCAGCCGGCCCATGACTCACCCGACCCGCATGTCCCGCCGCCTCTCCGTCATCGCGCCCCTCGCCCTTTCCGCCGCAGTGGCGTTCGCCCAGCCGTCCCCCCCGCCTGCGGCGTCAACCACGACCCCCGCGCTGCCGCCCGCAGCCACCGGGGTTCCCGCCCCATCGCCGATCGCTCCCGCGCCTCGGCCCGCCCCGGCGCAGTCCACGGATTTCGACTGCATCATCGAGGCCCGCCAGACGGTAGACATCCGCAGCCCGGTCGAGGGGCTCATCGAGAAGGTCGCGGTGGAGCGCGGGGAGTTCGTCAAGAAGGGCCAGATCGTCGTCACGCTGGAGTCCGGCCCCGAGCGGGCGGCCGTGGCGATCGCCAAGTCGAAGGCCGAGCAGCAGGGCGCGGTGAAGGCCGCCGAGGCGAGGCTCGACCTCGCCCGGAAGAAGGAGATCCGGGCCGAGGAGCTCGCCCGCCAGAACTTCATTTCGCCGAACGCCCTCGAGGAGGCGCGGACCGAGCGCTCCCTCGCCGAGTCGGAGCTGAAAGTGGCCCGGGAGAACCAGAAGCTCGCCGAGCTCGAGGTGCAACGTGCCGCCGAGCTGCTCAACATGCGCACGATCCGCAGCCCGGTGAACGGCGTCGTCGTGGACCGTTACATCAAGGCCGGCGAGTTCGCGACGACGAACGTGAAAGACCCGATCCTGAAGATCGCCGAGGTGGATCCGCTCAACGTCGAGGTGATCCTGCCGGCCCGGCTCTTCGGGGACATCAAACGCGGCACGAAGGCCGAGGTGACGCCGGAGACGCCGCCCCGCAAGTTCATCGCCACCGTCGCGGTCGTCGACCAGGTGATGAACGCTGCGGCCGGGACGTTCGGCGTGCGCCTCGAGCTGCGTAATCCGAACCTCGAGGTGCCCGCGGGCGCCCGATGCCGGGTCCGGTTCCTCAACTGAGAGCGTGGCGCATCGGTTTCGCGGCGACGCTGGCCGCTGCCGCCACCGCGTTCGCACCGCAGGCCACCGGCCAGCAGGATCGCCCGCAGGTCGTCGAGGCGCGTGTCGCGACGTCGGTCGCGCCGGGGAAGAAGCGGTCCCTGCGGCTCGCGAAAGTCCCGAAGTCGGCGGCGGTGCAGGTCAACCTGACGACCGACGGCCCGGTCGTCGTCGCCGTCGTGCCCGAGGAGGACCTGCCGCGCTATCCCGAGCCGGCGTCGCTAATCCTCACGAGCAGGGTCGCCGAGCGGCTCTCCTTCACGTTCCTCGCGCCCGAGTCGGGAAACTACCTGGTCGTCCTCGACAACGTCTCCGGCGACGCCGAACGCAAGGTCGCGGTCACCGTGCGCGGCGTGATGGCGCGGCGCCCGGCGGACCCCGACGGCTTACCGCCGGCGCGGCGCGACACTTTCTGACGCGCCGTCGAGAAACGTTTCCCGGGGACTCTCCGACGGTCGTGACGAGCAGTGCGCCGGGAGTGGAGGCTTTCGCGGGGGCCGGTCGATGGGGGCGAAGGGAATGTGCCCCCCTCCTTCGACGTCGTTCTTGAGCCCTACTCTCCCCTGCCGGAGAAGGCGAGAAGGTCGCCCATGCGCTCGTCGCTCGCCAGGAGCTCGCGCCGGATCGCCGCGTGGTGGCGCTCGGCGCGCGCCTGCGCGGCCCGCATCAGCCGCCGGAGCGCCGGCTGGGACAGGCGCCCCGACCGATGCGCGAACAGGCGGGCGAGAAGCCGGATCGGCGCAGCTGCGTAGATCTGCAAGAGCTCGTCCTCGACCGACACGATCGTTTCGTAGCTCCCGGGGTCGCCTTGCCGCCCCGCTCGCCCGAAGAGCTGCCGGTCGATGCGCCGCGACTCGTGCAGCTCCGTCGCGATCACCGCGAGCCCGCCGCGCTGCGCCACGCCCGGCCCGAGCTTGATGTCCGTCCCGCGCCCGGCCATGTTCGTGGCCACGGTGATGCGCCCCGGCTGGCCGGCCTGCGCGACGACTTCGGCCTCCTGCTTGTCCTGCCGCGCGTTGAGGAGCTGGTGTTCCAGGCCGAGCGCGGCGAGGGCCGTACTCACGCGCTCGGAGGCCGCGACCGACCGCGTGCCGATCAACACCGGCCGGCCTTCGTTGGCGAGCTCTCGCGCGCGCGCCGCGACCGCCTCCCAGCGGGCCTCGGCGGTGCGGTGGACCGTCGCGCCCAAGTCGGCGCGCCGCACCGGTCGGTTGGTCGGGATGCGCACCACCGGGAGCCGGTACACCGACCAGAGCTCCGGGGCGATCTCCCGCGCCGTCCCCGTCATGCCCGCGAGCCAAAGGTAACGCCGGAAGAAGCGCTGGTAAGTCATGCGCGCCACCGAGGCCTGCTGCCCCGTGAGCGGCACGCCCTCCTTCGCCTCGATCATCTGGTGCAGCCCCTGCTCCCAGGAGCGATCGGGGAGGATCCGCCCGGTGTACTCGTCGATGATCTGCACCTTCTCGTCGCGTACGATGTAATGCGCGTCGCGGTGGAAGAGGTTCTGTGCGACGAGCGCCTGCGTCACCAGCTCCTCGCGGCGCCGCCGGCCCTGGAACGCGGCGGGCAGCGTCGGCGCGAGCGCGGCGAGGAACGCCTGGCCTTCCGGCGTGAGCCGCACGTGGCGCTCGCGGCCGTCGATCGCGAAATGCACGTCGGGCGCGAGCTGCGCGGCCGTGTCGAGGGCGGCGCGGTACATGTCGACCGCCGGCGTCTGGTCGCTGCGGCCCGAGATGATGAGCGGCGTGCGCGCCTCGTCGACGAGCACGCTGTCGGCCTCGTCCACGATGCCGAAGTAAAGGCCCCTGAGCACGAGCCGGCTCGCGCGGCTCTCCCGGCCCGCGAGGCGCTCGATCTGCAACTGCACCCGGCTCGACCGCTGCCCGAGCGCGAGCCGGTCGCGCAGGTAGTCGAACGTGAGCTCCTTGTTCGTGCAATAGGTGACGTCACAGGCGTACGCCGCGCGGCGCACGTCGGGGCTCTGGCCGTTCACGACGGTGCCCACGGTCAGCCCGAGCGCGCGGTAGATCGGCCCCATCGTCTCCGCGTCGCGCGACGTGAGGTAGTCGTTCACCGTGATGATGTGCACCGGCATCCCGGCGAGCGCCGCCGTGCACGCGGGCAGCGTCGCCGTGAGCGTCTTGCCTTCGCCCGTCTCCATCTCGGCGACCATCCCGTTCAGCATCACCCAGCCGCCGGCGAGCTGGCAGTCGAAGTGACGCATCCCGAGCGTACGCTCCGCCGCCGCGCGCACCAGCGCGAACGCCTGCGCCACGCGCGTTTCGCTGAGCCCCTCGCGCCGGAGCGCGACGCGCAGCTCCCCCGCGACGCGCCCGAGGCCCTCCAGCGTGAGATCCCGGAACGCGCCCTCCTCCCGCGCCACGAGCGATGCGATGTCGGCGCTCCGCGCGTTGCGGGCCTTGAGCCGGCGCGCGAAGGGCGCCGCCAGGGCTTCGGCGGTCCGGTCGAGCCAGCCGGGCCGCGCGCGCGCCTGCTCGGGGTAGGGACCGGAGCCCGCGAGGGCCGGCAGGGCGAGGTCAAACATTGAAGCGCGAGAGGAAGAGCTGGCGCGCGCGGCGGTACCACTGCCAGCCGAGCGGCTCCCATCCGAGGTCGAAGCGCACGTAGGCCCGCCCGCCGAGATTGAGCGGACGCTCCCCGACCGGCAGGTCGATGTCGATGAGGAAGACCTTTTCCAGGGCCTTCCGCGCGTCTTTGTCGGACGGGTCCACCGCCACCTTGCCGCCGCCCGCGGTCCCCAGCGCCGCGCTGGGGAGGTCCTCCGTCGCGGAGGGGACGACGCGCTTCACCGCGGCGTGGCGGACCTCGGGAATGCTCTCGGCGAGCCGCACGTCGACGCGGCGCGCGAGGTTGCGGACGAGATCGACGTCGCCCTGGGGCACGACCGTGCGCACGACGGTGTTGCCCTTGTTCACGACGTGCGCCACGAGCTCGCCCTTGCGCACGTAACGGCCCGGCAGATCCTCGGCGCGCGGCAGGACGAACTCGCCCGCGGCCTTCGCGCGGATCACGAGCTCGCCGAGGCGCTCGTGCGCGCGTGCGAGGCTCGACGCGACGTACTGGCGCTCCTCGTCGATGATCTGCGCCTTCACCGGCTCGAGCTGGAAGGCCTCGCGGTGCTTGGCGTCGAGCTCCGCGAGGCGCCCCTGCAGGATCGCCGCCTCGGTCGCGAGGTCGAGATCGCGCATCTCGATCAGGACGTCGCCCGGCTTCACCTGCGAGCCGGGCTTCGCCACCACGCTCGCGATGAAGCCGTCGGCGCCGGCCCGCACCAGGCCCTCTTCCGGCACCCAGACGATGCCCTCGGCGGTCGTGCGGAAAGGCACCGGCAGCGCGAAGAACAGCCCGAGGACCAGGCCGGCGGCGATCCAGCTGACCACGACCGCGCGGCGGCGCACGCGGCGGATGCGCGGGCTCGCCGCCAGATAGTGGACGCCCTTGACCGCCGGCACCACGAGCCAGGCGATCGCGGTGATGAGCGCGAACAGCGCGCCCAGCAGCAGGTTGATCTCGCCGAGGAAGAGCAAGATCCCGACGACCACCAGGATGCGGTAGAAGAACGAAGCCACCGCATAGGTCACGAACCACGCCCGCTCGCCCGGGGTGGACGGCGGCGGCTCGGCCTCGCGCCGGCCGAAGAGATACCGCTCCGCGAGATACGCGAAGTACTGCGTGCCGCGGCTGCGCAGGTTCGGGATCTCGAGATAGTCCATCAGCATGTAGTAGCCGTCGAACCGCATCAGCGGGTTCGCGTTGAATAGCACCGTCGAGACCCCGGCGATCAGCATCACGTTGAAGAGCGCGGCGCGCACGATCCCGGGCTCGACCGCCAGCCACAGGAACATGGCGAGCGCCGCGACGAAGAGCTCGGCCATCATGCCGGCGCCGCCCACGACGAAGCGCTGCCACTTGCTCGCGAACGCCCAAGATCCCGAGGCGTCCACGTACGGCACCGGCGTGAAGACGAGGAGCATGATGCCCATCTCGTGCACCTCGCCGCCGAAACGCTTCACGGCGAAGGCGTGCCCGAACTCGTGGATCGCCTTGATGACCGGGAAGAGCAGCCACAGGGCGAGCAGGTTGCCCGGCAGCAGCACGCGGTCCAGGACGTTGCGCGTGAGCTCGTCCCAGTGCGTCGCTGCGAGCACCGTCGCCGTACCCACCACGAGAAGCCAGACGAGGAAGCCGGCCACCGTGAACGCCGGGCGCACGAACGGGACGAACCGCTCGAGGAAGCGCTCCGGGTCGAAGAGCGGGATCTGCCAGGCGAAGATCGACATCACGCGCTTCTGGATCTTCTGGCGCTCCTGCTTCTCGTGCCGCTGGAAGAGCTCGGCGGTGTCGGGCGGGACGTCGGAGACGAGGACGTCGGCGGCGTGCAGCTGGCCGAGGAGCTGGATCATCTCGTCCTGGGTGACGGCGTCGTCGCCGAGCTTCGCGAGTGCCTCGGACCAGATCTGCTCGACGGTCCGCTTGCCGTCGAAGAGGCCGATGATGAAGTAGGCCGACGGAGAAAAACGGTGATAGCGCTCGGAGGAGCGGTCCTGCAGGACGTACCACGTCTGCCCGCGGTACTGGTGGCGATGGATCTCGGCGTGCGCGCGCAGGCGCGGCTTCAGGTTCGCGACCCGGTACCAGTTCGGGCTGAAGAGCGACTCGGCCACGGCGGAGCGCTCAGGGGAGCCAGGACCAGAGCGCGAGCCGCAGCGAGTCGATCACCTGGCGCGTCCAGATCCAGAGGTAGTTCCGCCGGTCGATGTCCACCTTGCCGACGCCCTCCATGCCCGGGCGCATGCGCGGGTCGTGGGTCGCGAGCTCCGCCTCGACGCGGAAGTAGTTGCGCCCGTCCTTCGGCGTCGACACCGGCGTGATCTTCCGCACCGTGAACGCGAACGGCTCGTTCGGGAACGCGGAGAGCAGCAGCGTTCCCGTCTGGCCGACCTGCAGGTAGGCGATGTCGCGCTCGTCGACCTTGAGCACCACCCGGAACTGCGCGAGGGGCGCGACCTCGAAGAGCACCGTGCCACGCTCGACCGGCGCGCCGAGCTGCTGGGTCAGGTCGCCCGAGACGACGATGCCGTCGAACGGCGCGAGGATGTCGGTGCGGGCGAGCTGCTCCTCGGCGCGCTCCACCTGCGCGCGCGCCTGCTCGAGCTGCGCGGTGACGATCTGCACCTGCGCCGCGTTGCGGTCGGCCATCGCCGCGCGGAACTGCTTGGCGAGCTCCTCCTGCTGCGAGAGCCACTTGAGCCGCTCGAGCTTCAGCTCGCGGTCGTCGAGCTTGGCGAGCAGCGCGCCCTGCTTCACCAGGTCGCCGGGACGCGCCGGCGCCTCGCGGATGTAGCCGTTGAACGGCGCGACCGCCGCCTGCTGCACGAGCGGCTCGAGCGCCGTGCTCGACGAGACACGGAAGTCGCCGCGCAGGATCGCGAGCAGCGCCGCCACGACGAGGACCACGGCGGTGGCGAGCTTGAGTCCGGGATGCCGCGGCCCGAAGAGGGCCGCCGCCTTCTCGTAGGCCCACGTGGCGAAGCGGGCGCCGAACCAGCGGTCCTCGCGCCGATGCACCTCGAGCGTCGGGCCCGCGAGCGCCGCGAGCGCCTCGCAGAGCTCCACGGTTTCGCGGTCGAACGGCTCCTTGCCGGCGCGCTCGAGCGTGATCGCGCCCACCGCGTTGCCACCCGATACGAGCGGCACGGAGAGACAGGCGCCGCCGTCCTCGGCGAGCGCCTGATGCGCCCGCGAGACCGAGGGCGGCGCCCCCTCGGCGCTCGGGAAGCTCACCACCGCGCTCTGGTCGATCGACTCCTCCATCGCCGCGGCGATCGCGCGCACGAGGTTCGTCTCGCCCTTCACCTGGGCGCTGTGCGAGAGCGCGTCGACCTTGACGTGCCCCCGCTCCAGGAAGCCGATCGAGACCCGCTCGCACTCGAGGCGGGTCGCGAGCGCGGTCGCGAGCGCCATCGCGGATGCGGCGTAGCGCGGCTCGGCGGCCGCCGTCGCGACGAGCTCCAGCACCGACTGCAGCCGCTTCTTCGAGGCCTGCTCGCGTGCGACCTCGTGCCGGTAGAAGAGCGCCTCGAGGCCCGCCGCGCCCCAGTGCAGCTGGCGCAGCGCGGTCTGCATCTCCGCCTCGGGCCGCGGGGAGACATCGAGGACGACGACCCCGTGGAGCTGGCCGCTCGCTTCGATCGGATAGGCGATCTCGAAGCCCTGGATCGCATCGCCGCTCTTGCGCGGCACGACCAGGCCGCGCCGCTCGGCGAGCGTCTTCTGCGCCGTCCCCGAGAGGTAGCTCATGTCGCGGCGCACGTCCGGCCACACGGCCGCGACGACGAAGGCGCCGTCGGACTCCTGCCGCACGAGGACGACGGCGCCGCCGACGCCGGGGATCAGCCGGCACTGGATGGCGAGCCAGCTCTGGCAGTATTCGCGCTCGTCGGTGGCGCCGGCGAGGACGGCCCAGAGCGCCGAGTCCTGCGCCGCGTCCTGGCCCGCGGCGTACGCTGCGCCGCCCGATCCCGCGCTGTTCGCCACTGGAGGCATGGTTCAGGTGGCCGGAGGCGGAGCCCCGCTCCGCGCCCCGGCGGGGATCCGACCGTTATTTGAGCTCGCCGTAGCGCGCCTCGTACTCGGTCATCAGCTTGTGCAGCAGCGTGTGCAGCCGCTTCGCGGCGAACGGCGAGAGCACGATCCGGTGCGAGAGCTCGATCTCCATGTCCTGGGGCGTGCGGTCCCAGTTGTTGCTCACGCCGAAGTTCAGGACCACCTCCTCGCGCGTGCTGGTCGCGTTGCAGAAGTTCGCGTAGGAGCTCTTGAGGTTGGCGCTGTTGAAGCGAACCTTCGCGGTGGCCTGCTCCGGCGCCGCCGGGGCGGCCTTTTCCTTCTCTTCGGGGTTTGCCTTGGTGGCCATGGTGCGTCCTCGTTCCAGACGTGGTTGAAGAACCGGCGGCATCCGCCGGATTTTGAAGACCTTGTGAATGGTAGCGACCCCGCGGCCGCCCGTGCAACGCCGCGCGCCGTTTTCGGTGCCGCTCTGCGGGAGAGTTCACACGCGGGACCGGCTCTCGGCCGCTGGAATCCGGCCCGATGGCCCCCTCGGGCGCCGGAACCTCACCCGCGGGCGATGCTCCGGCGACGCGCCACCACGCCAAGGCCCGCGAGGCCTCCGAGGAGCAGCAGCCACGTGGACGGCTCGGGCACGACCGCGATCTGCGCTGCGGCTTCGAGGGGCTCCCCATAGAAGTACGGCGTACCCTCGAAGCGAACCAGGAGCGTCGTGCCCGAGCTGCCCGCGGGCGGAGTGAACCGGATCATCCCGAGCACGCCGGGCCCGATGTCGTAAGTGTTGTCGAACGCCAAGTTGGCCAGCGAAACCGCGATTCGGAAGGGCGTCCCGGACACGACGGGGCCGGGCGCCGCGAGAAAGTCCACTGGAGCCAGCGATCCCGGCCAGAATTGGGGCGGTCCCCAATCGTTCGCCGTCCACGACGCACCCGGACCGCCGACAAGCTCGAGTGTGAACCCGAACTCGATCCCGTCCACGCCGTACAGAGTGTCGTCGAGCGACAGTCGCAGCTCAGCCTGCACCGCCGGCAGCGCATTGAATGCGCCGCCTCCTCCGCCAGCCAGCCCCGCCCCGGCGCTGAAGCTGATTCCCGCCTGGGCGGGCGATGTCGCGAACAGGATCGCCGCGGCAGCCGCCGCCGCGAACCATCCGCGGTGCAGGGTACGTGTCGCTCTCATCTACAGCGCCTCACATCGTCTCCCGGCTCAGAAGGCCGAGTTCTTCGGCAGCTTGTACAGCCCCTTCGGCTTGTCGCCCGCCGGATCCGCTTCCAGCCGGAACGCCGCGTTGGGGTTCCTCTCCGCGTGCGGCCTGCCGTTCGCCGTCACGAAGTCCGACTTCCACGCGGGCCGCTCGTCCTCGCCCTTCTTCTTCCCGTTGCCGTTGCCCACCGTCCAGTCGATCACCGGTCCCGGGCTCCCGGAAGGCACGGCGCTGAACGACGCGCTCCCGCCGCTGCCCGTGGAGGGCAGCTCCGCGGGCGGCGCTTCGCTCACGCGCAGCATGCTCAAGCGCGGCGCCACCGGCGCCATCGCCCCGATCGATCCGCCCGTCGCCGTCGTCGCGAAGTAGCCCTCGTTCAGGCGCACCCACTGGAGGTCCACCGGGATCTCGGCGGGCGCGCCTTCGTTGATGACGAAGTCGATCTCGACGAGCGTTCCCGAGCCGCCCGTGACCGCGCTGAGCCGGCTCATGTCCACGTAGGCGACGCCGGCCTCGGGCCGCTGGACGAACCACTGGAAGTCGGCCGCCACGGTCCCGCGGCGCACGCCGATGAGCTCGAGCGCGTCCGGATCGAAGGCGACGCGGAGCTGCGCCGACTCGAGGCCCGTGGCGTCGTCGAGGAGCACCGGCACCGTGACGACGCTCCCCGGCGTCCCCGAGATCCCGGGCGCCACGCTCGCCTGCCGCGCCGGACCGCCGCTCGAGTAACTGGGCGCGACCACGCCCGGCAGCGGCGGCACTTCCGGACGATCCACGCCCGAGACCTCGCGATAGACCAGCGTCGCGTCTGCGCCCGTGACCGAGCCGTTGCGGTCGAGGTCCGCGATCACGACCGGATCGATGAGCGGGAAGGCGGTGAAGCCGCCGTCGAGCGCCGAGGCGACGCGCTGGATCTTCTGCACGTCGTAGGTCGTGTACTCGCCGTTGCCGGTCGCATCGCCGATGTACGCCGCGACCTGGACCGCGTCGTCGTCGAGCGCCGCGGCGCCGTTCACCCGCACGTCGAAGAGGTCGAGCACCGCCGCGTCGCGATAGCCCGCGCCGACCGGCACCGTCGCCTGGATCGATGCGAGCGTCGTCGCGGCATTCGTGAGCCCCGAGAGGCCGGTCAGGGTCACCGTCAGCACGCCCGCGGACGCGTCGTTCGAGAAGCCAAGCGACCCCGACGCGACCGTCTTCGTCATCCCGAGGATCGTGAGGAGGGCCGGGTCGTAGCGGAGCTTGAACTCGACCGAGGTCGCGCCAGCGCCGTTCGTGAGCTGAACTGGCAGCGACGGGGTGTTGGCCGCCGTCGCGGGAATCTGGACCGGCTGTCCCGGGCCACGCGCGAAGTCGCCGATCGAGAGCGAAGCGCCCGTGGGTGCAGCCACGGTGAACGTCGTGGTGTAGTCGCCGCCCGCCGTCCCGTCGCTGTTCCCGTCGAGGAGCCGCCCGAGCTGGTCGACGAACGCGTTCGCGCGGCTCGCGAGGGTCACCGTGTACGTCCCGCCGGGCAGCAGCCCGCCGGTGCGCAGGAAGCTGAACCCGCGCAAGTCGTCGTCAAGGACGATCGAGCCGCGCACCGCGCCCGACGGGCCCGAGACGAGCACGTCCGCCGGCCCGAGCAGGCCGCCCGCGTCGTAGAGGTTGACGGTGGTCGGGTCGAGCTCGCGGTTGAACGCCACCCGGAAACCGCTCGCCGTGGGCACGAGGCTCGCGACCCGCAGCAGGTTGGGCTGCACCGTGATCGTGAACGACGTCTGCGCCGCGCCACCCGCGCCGTCCGAGACCTGGATCGTGGCTGCGAACGGCGTGTCGGCCAGGACGTCGGGAGCGGTCCAGCGGAACCTGCCCGCGCCGCCGCCCAGCGTCTCGACGACGGCCCCGTCGGGTCCGGCGAGGAGCTCGAAGGTGAGCGTCTGGCTTGCATCGAGATCCGTCGCGCTGAGCGCGACGGTGACGGTCGTGCCGCCCACGACCGTCAGGTCCGCGATCGACGCGATCGCCGGCGCGTCGTTCACCGGGACGACCGCGATCGTCACCTTGGCGACGCCGGACTGCGCTTCACCGTCGGCGGCGCGATAGGTGAAGCTGTCGGCGCCGTTGAAGTTCGCGGCGGGCGCATAGGTGAAGGAGCCGTCCGGGTTCAGGGTCAGGCTGCCGTGTTGCGGCCCGCTCACGAGGAGTGCCGTGAGCGCGTCGCCGTCCACGTCGGTGTCGTTTCCGAGCACGCCGGGCAGCGCGACGACGAGCGGGACGTCCTCGTCGGTCGTGTACTCGTCGTCCGCAGCGACCGGCGCGTCGTTCACCGGCCTCACCGTGACGGTCACGCTCGCGAGGTTCGACTGGAGCTGGCCGTCGCTCGCCCGATAGGTGAACGTGTCGGCGCCGTTGAAGTCCGCGTCCGGCGTGTAGAGGAAGCGCCCGTTCTCGAGGAGCGTCAGCCTGCCGTGCGACGGGCCGGCGACGACGACCGCGGCGAGCGACTCGGAATCGACGTCGCTGTCGTTCGCCAGCACGTCGATCACGACTTCGCCGTCCTCGTCGACCACATAGGCGTCGTCGCGAGCGACCGGCGCATCGTTGACCGGCGTGACGTAGATCGTGACCTTCGCCGGGGTGGACGGGCCGCTGGCGTCGTTCGCGAGATAGACGAACGAATCCTCGCCCGAGAAGTCCGCCGCCGGCGTGTAGGTGAACGAACCGTCGGGATTCAGGGTGAGCGAACCGTGGGCCGGGCTCGAGACGAGCACGGCAGCGAGCGGGTCGCCGTCGGCGTCGAAGTCGTTCCCGAGCACGCCCGGCGCATCGACCGCCAGCTCGGTGTCCTCCGCCGTCTCGTAGGTCTCGCCCGCCGCGACCGGCGCGTCGGGTACGCCGTTCACCGTGATCGTCACCGTCGCGACGTTGGAGTGCGCCTCGCCGTCGTCGGCCCGGTAGGTGAACGCGTCGGTGCCGAAGAAGTCCGCGTCGGGCCTGTAGACGAGCGACCCGTCCTCGCCGAGCGCGAGCGTGCCGTGCGCGGGCCCCGTCACGACGAACACCGACAGCAGGTCACCGTCGGCGTCGCTGTCGTTCGTGAGCACGCCCGGCGCCTCGATCACGAGCTCGCCGTCCTCGTCGACCGCATAGGCGTCGTCCCGCGCCACCGGCGCGTCGTTCACCGCGGCGATGACGATCTTCACGGTCGCCGGCGCCGAGTCCTCGCTGCCGTCGTTCGCGACGTAGGTGAACGAGTCGACGCCGTTGTAGTCCGCCGCCGGCGAGTAGCTGAACGACCCGTCCGCGTTCAGGACGAGCGTGCCGTGCGCCGGAGCGGAGACGAGCCTCGCCCGCAGCGTGTCGCCGCTGTCGAGGTCGAAGTCGTTCGCGAGGACGTTCCCCTCGAGCGTGCCGTCTTCGAGCATCTCGAAGTCGTCGTCCACCGCGACCGGTGCGTCCTGCGCCGCGGTCACGGTGATCGTCACGGTGGCGATGTTCGAGCTGTCCGTGCCGTCGTTCGCCCGGTAGGTGAACGTGTCGGTGCCGTTGAAGTCCGCCGCGGGCGTGTAGCTGAAGCTGCCGTTCGGCTTCAGCACGAGTTGCCCGTGCTTCGGACCGTCCACCAGCGACGCCCTGAGAACGTCGGCCGGCACGTCGGTGTCGTTGGCGAGGACATCGCCTTCGAGGACGTGGTCCTCGGACACCGTGAACTCGTCGTCCGCGGCCACCGGGGGGACGTTGACGACCGTGAGCGAAACCGTGGCCGTTCCCACCCCGCCGTCGTCGTCCTCGACCCCGACCGTGATCCGGTAGGTTCCGTCCTGGGCGAACACGTGGCTCGCCGCGAACGTCCCGCCGGGGAGCAGCGCGAGCGGTTCCGCGGTGCCGTCGCCCCAGCGCACGCTCGCGACGTGGGTGTCGGCGCTGCCCGGGTCGAAGAAGCTGCCCGAGAGGTCGAAGGCCGTGCCCTCGGCGATCGGCGTGACCTTGCCGAGGAACACCGTGGGCGCGACGTTCGCGACGAAGACGCTGAAACTCGTCGTGACCGGGTCCTCCTCCGCGGCGAGCATGTCGTCGTCCCAGAGGAAGACGGTGACCTTGTACTCGCCGTCGTCGGCGTAGGCGTGGCGGCCCGAGAGCGTCCCGAAGAAGCCCTCGATGCCCCCCTCCCCGCCCACTGCGAGGTCTTCGGTCGTGCCGTCGCCCCAGTCCACTCGCGCCTGGTGGGTGTCGAGGCCGCCCGGATCGTGGAAGGGAAGGTCGAGCACGAAGGCGCTGCCCTCGAGCACCTCGCCCGAGCCGGTCTCGCCGAGCATCGGCGCGACGTTCGCTACCGTGACCGTGAACGCCTCGGTCGCCTTGGCGCCGTCGTCGTCGGTGACGGTGATGAGGACCGCGAAGACGCCATTGTCCTGGTAGATGTGGCTGCCGATGAGGAGCCCGCCGGTGCGCGAGCGCACGACCTCGAGCGGCTCGACGGTGCCGTCGCCCCAGTCGATGGTCGCGACGTGCGTGTCCTTGAAGCCCGGATCGAAGAAGGCGAGCCCGCCGAGCTGGAAGCCCGGGCCTTCGTCGCCCGAGCCGCCCTGGCCGCCGCCGGGCCGCGTGCCGAGGAACACGAGCGCGCCCTCGGTCACTTCGAGATCCGCCTGGTCGGCGATGACCGGTGCGGCGTTCGCGACCTCGAGCGAGAAGGTCGCGCTCGCCGAGGCGCTGTCGTCGTCCGTGACGGTCACGGTGACGACGTAGAGGCCGTTGTCGCCGTAGACGTGGGTCCCGCGCACCGTCCCGGCGCCGCCCGCCGCGACGATGACGCCCGCCGTGACCGTCCCGTCGCCCCAGTCGATCGTCGCGGTGTGCGTGTCCGCGGTGCCGGGGTCGGTGAACGTCGCGACGATGAAGTCGAGAAGCTCGCCCTCGCGCGCGCTGCCGGCCTGGGCGGCCGTCAGCGCAGGCGCCACGTTCGTCACCGTGATGACGACTTCATCGGGGAACGCCACGAGCGGCGGCACGAAGCCGTAGTCGGTCGGCGTCGCGCGCACGACGTAGACGCCGTTGTCGTCCGGCTTGAAGGTGAAGGCGTCACCGGTGCCGACGAGATAGGCCTCGCCGTCCTTCGTCACCCGCCAAGCGATGCCGACGCTCTCGCGATGCTCGCCGACGGTGAACGAAACCTCCGTGCCCTCGGGGCTCGTGAAGTCGTGTCCGAGGTCGATGGTCGCGACGAGGAAGTTGCCGAAATCGTTCGCGAGCGAGATCTCGCCGAGCGCCTGGAAGGCGGCGAGCCGCGTTCCGACCGGCCCGACGAGGCTCGGCATCGGGCCCGTGGTCGGCGCCCAGCCCGGGAACGGCACTTCGACCACGGTGAAGGACTTGTCGGCGCCGTAGTCGGACTGCGCGCCGGCGAAGCCGAGGCCGCCCGCGGCGGTCGCATCGGGAAGCGTGCGCGCCGCGGTCGTGTTGTCGCTGAAGCGGGTGGTCTCGGTCACGACCGTGCGCGTGCTCGCCTCGACCGACACGAAGCGCGAACCGCCCAGCCCGGTGGTCGCGACGTAGAGTCGATCGCTTTCGACGCCGGCGACGAGCACGCCGCCGTAGCCGTTGGCGGCGAGCAGCGTGTTGAGGTCGTTCGCGAGGTCCTGCACGCTCGCGTTGTTCCCGGTGATCGCCGGGGTGAAGACGAGCGTCCGGTCCGGGCCGGTGTTGCCGCGCACCACCAGGGTGACCGTGGTCGCGGACACCGTCGTGACCGGGTCGAGCAGCTGCTCGACGCCGGACACGAGGCCGCCGTTCGGCGTCGTCGGCGCGGCCGCGGCCATCGCGTTCGCGAAGATGATCTGCCCGGAGTTGAAGCCGAAGACCTGCGCCACGACCTGGTCGGGCGCGTTGCGCACGGCGACGCTGCCGTCCGACCGGAACACCTCCTCTTTCGTCGTCTTGACCGACTGCCCCGCGATGTAGAGCGCGACGACCGGGCGCTCCGGATCGGCGGAGGCCATCACCAGCCGGTCGAGCGTCTTCGGCTCGACGATGAAGCGGATGTAGTCGCCGAGGAAGCCGCCCACCCCGCCCAGCACCGGGACCTTCGCGATGATCGCGTTCAGGTCCGCTGCGAGGTCCTCGAGCTTGTCGTTGCCATCGAAGAGCTTGGCCGCGAGGGAGAGGTCCGCGTAGCCGAAGCGCTGGAACGCATCGAGGAACTGGATCTGGAAGTCCGCGCGCGAATCGGTCGTGATCGTCGCCGGCCGGTCCTCGGTCACGGTAACGGTCTGCACGCCCCCGTTGGGCGTCGTGCCGGCCACGGCGCGCACGACCGCGGGTTCGAGCGGGACGGACTGGACGAACGGGATGCTGCGGATCGCGTAGTCGCCGTTCACGTCGGTGAAGGCGAACGGCTCGCCCTCGTCCGCGAGGCCGTTCGCGTTCAGGTCGGCGAACACGAACACGCCGTCGAGCGGCCCTTCGCCGGGATCGCGCACGCCGTCGGCGTCGGCGTCGTCGAACTTGGTGCCGTACACCGCGTTGCGGCCCACCGTGTAGTCGAAGGTCATCAGCGCCCGGCGGCCGCGCGGATCGCCCGGGTCGCCCGCGCCGTCGGCGGCGAAGACGGTGATCCGGGCGGTGCCGGCGAAGCCCTTGGGCGGGCTGATGTTGAGCGTCTGGCCCTCGAAGCTGAAGCTGAAGCCCGGGACGTCGCTCGTCGCCGTGAGCGTGACGCGGTCGAAGTCGGCGTCGGCGATGTTGAGGTGCACCGGCGCGCGGACGCGCGAGGGCGCGGTGCTTCCCGGCGGGACAATGGCGCCGCCGGCGAAGGTGGCCGCCGAAGGCACGCCCCTCACGAAACCGGGCAGGAGCGTCCCGCTGCTCGAGTCGAGGCGGAAGTAGGCGACCAGGTTCGCCTCGTTGCCGGCGAGCCGCTGCGTCATGTTCGCGAGGATGTCGGCGTTCGACCGGGCGACGTTCCACACGCGGAAGTCGGCCACGCGACCGCGGAACGCCGCTCCGCCCGCGTTCGCCGACGGGTCGAGGTCGGTCGAATCCGGCGCGCCGATGCCGTAGTAGAGGCCGAGGTTCGCGCCGACCGCTTCGTAGGGCGCGAAGCGCTCGCCGACGTTGGCGCCGGGCTTGGCGACGCCGTCGAGCAGGCCGTCGAGGATGTTGGTGGCGTCGTTGTACCGCAGCACAACGTGGTGCCACTGGTTGAACGTCGTGACGCCGAGCGAGACGGACGCGCCGTTCCAGACCCGGATGCGCACCTCGCCGCTCGCGAGGATCTCGATCTGGCTGTCGTGCCAGCCGGTGTTCGCGGTCGCCTGGCCGAGCTCGCTCACGATCACGCCGGGCGCCTGCGCGTTGAACCAGAGCTCGATCGTCACCGTGTCGTTGCCCGGCGCGAACCCGGAGCGCAGATTCGGCGTGAGCGCGTGCACGCCGCCCGCGAGCTGCAGCGGCGGCGTTTCGAGCCCCGGCGCCGCCAGGCCGCCGAGGCGGCCGTCGTTGTGGTTGGGTGTGGCGTCGATCGCGCGCGTACCGGTGGCGGCGTCGAACTTCCACAGGCCGGCGAGGCCCGGCTCGAGGCCGGTGAGGTCGCGGGCCATGTCGGCGCGGATGTCGGCCTGGCCGCGCGCGACTGTCCACAGGCGCACCTCGTCTACCACGCCGGCGAAGTTCGAGTAAGCGGCATTCACCTCGAACGTGCCGCCGATGAGGAGCGGACGGTCGTGCGAGAAGGTGCTCGTCGAGTCGACGCTGCCGGTGCCGGCGAGCTCGCCGTTCAGGTAGACGTCGAGCCGCCCCGTGTCGCGGTTCATGACGCCGGCGAAGTGATACCACTTGCCGGCCTGGATCGAGCCCGCGGCGGTGTTGACGTAGTTCTGCACCACGCCGTCGGCGGTGGTGAAGTGCAGATACCCCGCGCTGTTCACCCACAGCGAATACGACCGGGTGTTGCTGCCCGAGCCGTCGCCCTTCTGCACGAGCGGCATCCACGTGTTGCCGAACGCGTCCACGCGGAACCAGAGCTCGAGGGTGAGCTGGCGCCGCGGGTCGAGCGTCGGGTCGCTCGGGATCTCGACGTAGTCGTTGAAGCCGTCGAAGGCGATCGCATTGCTCGCCCCCGACTGCGGCGCCTCCTGCGAGATCACCGGCGCCGCATTGGCGTCGATGAGCACGTTCGGCCCGGCGAACCGCGCCTCGCGGAAGCCGATCGCCTCGCCCCCGTGCACCACGACGGCGGCGACGAGCGGATCCTGGACGACGAGCGAGAGCACGCCGCCCGTCGCCTCGAACGCGAGCGCTCCCGTGCCGTAGCCGGCCGTGCCGAGCGCGGCGCCAAGCGCACCGTTGAGCTGCCCGACGAGGTCGGCGAGCGTCGTGTTGCCCGCGGTGGCCGCTGCGGCGACGCCGAAGCGGACGAGCGTGCGCTGCGCCTCCGAGCCGCCGACTTCCAGCGTCACCGCGAGGTCGGACGCGAGCCGCCCGTTCGCCGGCGCCGGCGACTGCGCCGCCACCGACGTGAGGAGCTCCCGGCCCTCGAGCAGCGGCACGAACGCCTCGTGCGCGCGGTTGTCGAGCGGGTTGCCGGTGAGTGAGAGGAAGCGCAGGTTCGGCAGGACCGGATCGACCTTGCGCAGCATCACCGCGTCGGCCGACACGAGCCCGCCGACGGCGTCGTTGATGAGCACCTGCAGCGACGGGCTGTCGGGCTGCGAGCTGTCGGGCGCGACGGTGATGGTGCCGAGCACCTTCCACGGCCGGCCGCCGAACGTCTCGTCGTCCGGCGCGAGGCGCTGGTTCACCACCGCGCGCAGGCCGGGTTCGCGCACGTAGAGCACCGCGCCATCGGCGAGCGTCTCGACCGAAGCGACGAACTCGACGCCGTTGCGCGTGGTCGCGAACGAGAACTGCTGGGTGCTCTCCTGCACGAGCAGCGCGTACACCTGGTGCGCGCCGAGGTGGGCGAGCACGTCGGGGGTGCCGTCGCCGAAGATCGGGTCGGCCGCCGTGCCGCCGACGAGGAGCGCCTGCTTCGTCCCGATGCCGCCTGCGAGGAACGTCGGGGCGTCGAAGGTCGTCGCGGTCAGGTTGGCGATGAGGATCAGGTCGTAGCCCGGCAGGTCCTCGATGAAGCCGGGTATGCCGGTGTCCGCGCGGATGATCGCGAGGCCCGCGCCCTGCGGCGCCGACGCGAAGACGTCCGCGTCGAGGAGCTCGTTCGCGTCGAGCGTGAGCACGCCGTAGGCCGACGCCCCGCCGAGGAGCCCCGGCAGGAGCGGTGTCGCCACCGGCGTGCCGCCCGTGAGGATGAACGGGTTCGCCTCCTTCGGGCCCTCGAAGAACTGCCACCAGCCGATCGCCTTGTAGAACGTCGGCGAGCTCGGGTCGATGAGCTCGAACGTCTGCCACGGATCGGCGTTCGTGCCGAGGACGAAGCGGCCGAGGTCGTAATAGATCGCGCCCGAGCCGCCGCGCGCGTCGATGAGCGAGCCGTCGCTCGTGACGACGGTGCCAACGAGCTTGACCGTGCCGCCCGAGCCCGCCCCGCCGCTTCCGCCTGCGCCACCCGCGCCGCCCGTGCCGCCCGTGCCGCCGGTCGCGCCCGCGCCACCGGCGCCGCCCGTGCTGACCGACGTCGACGTGCCCGGCTGCCCCGGCTGTCCCGCGACACCGGTCGCCCCGGCCGCGCCGGGCTGTCCGGACACCCCCGCCGCGCCCGCGCCGCCGCGAGCGAGGAAGGTCGCCTCGTCGAGGCTGATGCGTCCGCGCGCGACGATCTCCATCGCGCCGCCGCCGCCACCGCCGGCACCGCCCGCGCCACCTCGGCCGCCCGCGCCACCGGATCCGCCCGCACCGCCTGCGCCGCCCGCGCCCCCGCTGCCGCCGCTTTGGAAGAAGAAGAAAAAGCCGCTTCCGGCCAATCCGCCCTCGGCGCCGCCACCGCCGCCGCCGCCCGAGCCGCCGCCGCCCCCGCCGCC
>JAOAEA010000141.1:561-820 GCA_026417035.1 Burkholderiales bacterium | reverse complement strand
GCCCATGCCGAGAAATGGGGCAGCTACACCAATACCGACCGTCTGATCCAGGTCGGCCGTCCGGCGCTGGAGCCGCCCGGCGCGGCGCGACAGGATCTTTGGATCATTGAGCAACTCGGCCGCCGCCTGGGGCTGCCCTGGCAGTACTGGATCGACTCCCGCGACGGCCATGGGCAACGTGCGGCCGAGGCGGCAACGGCGGCCGTCTACGAAGAAATGCGCGCCGTGATGCCGGGGCTGGCGGGCGTGCCCTGGGCCC
>JAOAEA010000141.1:0-551 GCA_026417035.1 Burkholderiales bacterium | reverse complement strand
GCATGAGCACGAGCCCGGCCTGGCGGTCGAGTTTTCCGAACGCTTTCCTACCGCCGATGGCCGCGGCCGGCTGGTGCCGGCGCACTACCACCCGGGCCCCGAGCAGGCCGACGAGCAGTTTCCGCTGCTGCTGGCCACCGGCCGGTTGCTGGAACATTGGCACACCGGCGCGATGACGCGCCGCGCCGCGGTACTCGATGCCTTGGCGCCGCAAGCCGAGATTGCGGTGCATCCGCACGATGCGCAGCGGCTGTGCTTGAGTGCCGGTAGCCTGGCGACCATCACCACGCGGCATGGGCAGATCGAGGCCTGGGTGCACATCAGTGACGCCGTGCAACCGGGCCAACTGTTTCTGCCCTTTGCGTATTGGGAGGCGGCAGCCAACCGCTTGACGGGCGCCGCCTTGGATCCGGTGGGCAAGATTCCGGGGTTCAAAGTGACGGCAGCGCGTATTGCACCGAGCGTCGGCGTGCAGGCCGAGGACGTGGATGGTGCTGCGCGCGCTGCGGCCTAAGACCCTTGTTCAATTCGAGCCATTGGCAGTACTGTCG
>JAOAEA010000140.1 GCA_026417035.1 Burkholderiales bacterium | reverse complement strand
GCCGTGCTGACGGCGCTGCGCGCCTGATCCGGCGCGCCACACGCAACGGGAGGAGACCATGACGCCGAGAGTGACGATCCCGCGCCGCGCCCTGCTCGTGGGCAGCACCCTGCTTGCAGCGCCGGCGGTGCGCGCCCAGGCCGCCTGGCCCGACCGCCCGGTGCGCATCATCGCCCCCTTCGCGCCCGGCGGCACCGCCGACACGCTCGGGCGGCTGATCGCCCAGGACCTGCAGCAGAGCTTCGGGCAGCCCTTCGTGGTCGAGAACCGCCCCGGCGCGGGCGGCCTGATCGGCTCGGCGATGGTGGCGCGCGCCGCACCGGACGGGCACAGTCTCGTGATCTCCGGCATCGCCTCCCACGTCATCGCGCCGGCGACGGCGGCCAACCCCGAGTTCCACCCGCTGCGCGACTTCACCCATGTCGCCTTCCTCGGCGGCCCGCCCACGGTGCTGATCATCGCCAACAGCGTGCCGGCGCAGAACCTGCAGCAGTTCATCGCGCTGGCGCGGGGCGGGCAGCGCTTCGCCTTCGGCTCGCCGGGGGCCGGCACGCACGGCCACCTGTTCGGGGTGGCGATCGCGCAGGCCGCCGGGATCGAACTCGAGCACGTGCCCTATCGCGGCGGCCAGCCGGCGATGACCGACCTGATCGGCGGCACGCTCGACAGCGTCTGCATCGACACCTCGACCGGGGCGCCCTTCGTGCGGGACGGGCGGGTGCGGGCGCTGTGCGTGTTCAGCGAGAGCCGGATCGAGGCGCTGCCCGAGGTGCCGACCCTGGTCGAGCTCGGCCATGCCGGCGCCATCGCCCATGGCTGGCA
>JAOAEA010000139.1:558-828 GCA_026417035.1 Burkholderiales bacterium | reverse complement strand
GTATAGCTTTGCGCGCCAATGGCGAACGCCGCGCCCGAGACGATGAAGACGACGCCGCTCCAGAAATCCTTGGAACTGCGAATACCGAGGTTGAATGCCATACGTGCTTCCTTGTTCGACCGTCAGAGCCGTCGATGTTCGGCCCGAGTCGCCCTGCTGCCAATTGGGGCTTTCAACATCGTGGGCCGGGATTGGTCTACGGGGAAACCCGGAAATCGGCGACAGCTTGACCGACTCGCTTACTGGCGGAACGAGGGATCGAGCCGGTCG
>JAOAEA010000139.1:0-548 GCA_026417035.1 Burkholderiales bacterium | reverse complement strand
GCGCCGGCCAGGCCAGGTTGGCGCCCTGGCCGACGGTGACGGTTTTCATCACCTCGGCCAAACCTTGCAAGATGCGCGGATCGACCTGCACCAGCTCGCCGCCGCCGGCCTGCGCGTCGATCTGGATGCGGCAGGTGTTCTCGAAGGTGTACATCGACAGCCAGGCGTCGGCCACCGTTTTGCCGACCGTCAGCAGGCCGTGGTTGCGCAGCATGAAGAAGGTCTTGTCACCCAGGTCGGCCGCCAGGCGCGGCTTCTCGTCGTCGCGCAGCGCCACGCCTTCGTAGTCGTGGTAGGCCAGCGACGCCAGCACGAAGGTGCTTTGCTGGCTGATCGGCAGCACGCCGCATTTCTGCGCGCTGACGGCCACGCCCGCGCGGCTGTGGGTGTGCAGCACGCAGCCCACGTCGTCACGTGCGGCGTGAATGCAGCTATGGATGGTGAAGCCGGCCGGGTTGACCGGAAACGGCGTGTCGTGCAGCTTGTTGCATTGCTGGTCGACCTTCACCAGGCTGGAGGCGGTGATCTCGTCGAACAGAAGGCCGTAG
>JAOAEA010000138.1 GCA_026417035.1 Burkholderiales bacterium | reverse complement strand
GCCCTGGCCCGCGCCGCCGTGCCGCCGAGCGTGGCCGCGCAACTGGCAGCGGCCGCCACCGGCCAGCCGCGCCAGCGGCTCTACCGTGAACTGCTGCGCCTGCGGCCGGTGCCGCCAGGCGACCCGAGTGAACCCACCGAGTAGCCGCGCTCAGCGTCCGGCGCGGATCGGCGCCGGGCGCCCGGCCAGCGCGCGCACTTCGCCGGTGCTCAAGGCCTCTACGTCCACCCGCGCCGTGCCGCGTTCGGCAAAGCCGAGCAGGCGGGCGCCGGCCAGGCTCAGATCGATGATGCGGTCGTCGCGGAACGGGCCGCGGTCGTTGATGCGCACGATGATCTGGGCGCCGTTGTCCAGATTGGTCACGCGCGCATAGCTCGGAATCGGCAGCGTCGGGTGCGCGGCGCTCAAGCGTCGCAGGTCGAACGGCTCGCCGCTGGCAGTGCGCTGGCCCTGATATTGGCTGCCATACCAACTGGCCAGGCCCTGGCGCCGATACGGCCGGCCGGACAGGTCGGGCACGTACTCGCGCCCGGCCGCGCGGTAGGGCCGATTGGCGGCGGTGGCCAGCGGCGCCTCGACGCGCACGATCAGCGGCTCAACGTCGACCGCCGCCGGCGACGCCGCCGGAGCCCGGCGCGGCGCACTGCCGCAGCCGCTCAATGTCGACAACAGGCCGAGCACGACCGTGGCGAGCAGCAAGCGATGCCGCGGGTGCCGTGCGCCGGGCGCTACGTCATGACCGGGATCGCTGTGCATCGCGACAGCCTAACCGCACCCGCTGCCGATCGCCGGCCCGACACGGGCGCGACTTTTTTCGCCCAGATCCCGAAGCCTTCCCCCTAGGCTGCAGCGGCCCGCAAC
>JAOAEA010000137.1 GCA_026417035.1 Burkholderiales bacterium | reverse complement strand
GTGAAGATCGCATCGTCCTTGGTCTTCCAGTGGACCGACTCGAACTTCTTGCTCTCGCTGAGCTGGCGTGCGCGCGCTCGGGCTTCGGCGATCGACTCGTAGGACTCCGACAGGTAGTAGCGGTACGTCACGATGAACGAGTCGGGCGACGTGCCCTGGACGACGTTCTCGGGGCGGAAGGCCGGGTCCTTCTTCGCTTCGTTCAGCTGCTCGCGCGTCATCTCTTCGGCGAGCGTCGGAGTCGACGCGATGACCATCCAGTCGCCGAAGCGTCGAAGCGGAAAGTAGGGGCCGGGCCGCGTCAGGTTGTCCGCCAGCTCCTGGAGCAGGTCGAAGGCGTCGAGGTCGCCGAGCTGGCGGGCGTCCATCATGCCGCGCCGGATCGCCTTCAGGGCGCGCTCCGGCTCGGCCAGGATCTCGTCGTCGGTCAGAGGCGCCAGCTGCACCTTCGACATGGCCGTCCGCTGCTTGGCCAGCTCGTAGACGAAGGCCGACCACGCACCGTGCGACCACTTCAAGGTGTCGAGGTAGAAGGCCTGAAACTTCGGCGGCAGCGCCGCCCACTTGGCCGCGAGCTCGGTGTGCTGCGCGAGCGACCCCGGCACGCCCTGCAGGTGCCGGTTCGCCCGGTCCATGTACGGCTTGTCCGGGTGGATCGACCAGAGCGTGGCCTTCTGCATGAGCTCGTGGAGCGCGGTCGCGCTCTTCGGGTCTTCGAGCGCGAGCTCGGCCCAGGCGTCGCCGCGCTGGCTGTAGAGTCGGAGCCAGTGCGTGGCCGTCGTCGTCCGCTGAGCGAGCATGTTCGCCCACTGGCGGAGCGCGTTGCCCCGCGGGTTGGCGAACCACTTCTCGTAACTGGCCAGGATGTGCGG
>JAOAEA010000136.1 GCA_026417035.1 Burkholderiales bacterium | reverse complement strand
GCATGATGCTGTCCAACCCGCAGCTGCGCACGGTGCTGGTCAGCATCCATGTCTCGCTGCGGCAGGCGCTGGAGCTGGTCACACCGGCCAACCTTGACGAGACCCTGCGCATCACCCATGCCCATTTCACCCGCGTGCTGGGCTGGCCGGGCTGCCGTATCGCAGTGGCCGGCCTCAATCCCCACGCTGGCGAGGACGGGTTGTTCGGCCGCGAGGAGCTCGACATCATCGCGCCGGCAGTGGCGCGCGCGCGCGCCGCGGGCATCGATGCGCACGGGCCTCTGCCGCCCGATACGGTGTTCTGGCGCGCGCGCCAGGGCGAATTCGATGTGGTGATCGCCCAATACCACGACCAAGGCTTGATCCCGGTCAAGGTCACGGGGCTGGCCGATGGTGTCAACTCCACCCTTGGACTGCCCTTCGTGCGCACGAGCCCGGATCACGGCACCGCGTTCGACATCGCGGGCCGAGGTTGTGCCGACCCCTCCAGCCTGCAGGCAGCGGTGGCCGCAGCGCTGGAGGTGCTGCAGGCCCGGGCTTGAGCTGCGTTGGGGTGGTCGGTCGGGCAAGGGTTAGCCCCTAGCCGTTCCTTTACAATGCCGGATGGCCCGCGCACGCCCGGCTCGTACCCGGTGCAACGGGTCGCCCCAACGTCGAGCCATCCCTCTCCCGGAGAGACTTCCCCCATGAGCGAAGCCGCCGTCGATCCCCAACGTCGAACTTGGCTCATCACCTCGGCTGCCGTGGGTGGCGCCGGGGTGGTGGCCGCGGCCGTGCCGTTCGTCCAATCGTTTGCGCCGTCGGAGCGTGCCAAGGCCGCCGGTGCGTCGGTCGAGGTCGACGTCTCCAAGTTGCAACCCGGCGAGAAGATCGTCGTCGAG
>JAOAEA010000135.1 GCA_026417035.1 Burkholderiales bacterium | reverse complement strand
ACCCTGAGCTCATCACCCCAGACTCCCCGACCCAACGCGTCGGGGGTGAACCGCGCCCGGAGCTCGGCACGGTGCGCCATGCCGTCCCTATGCTCTCCTTGGATAACGCCATGGATGACCTGGCGCTCGCCGAGTTTGAGCGGCGTATCCGCGCGGCCTTCCCTGAGCTTGTCTCAGTCACCTATACCGCCGAGCCTAAGCTCGACGGTCTGGCGGTCAGCCTGCGTTATGAGCAGGGCAAGTTGGTCTTGGCCGCCACGCGCGGCGATGGGACGCTCGGTGAGGATGTGACCCATAACGCCCGCACCATCCCCAGCATCCCGTTGCATCTCTTGGGAGACGACTGGCCTGAGGTTTTAGAGGTCCGCGGCGAGGTCTATATGACCCGCTCGGGGTTTGCCCGGCTCAATGCGGCGCTTGCGGCGCGCGGCGAGCGGACCTTTGCCAATCCGCGCAATGCCGCCGCCGGCAGCCTGCGCCAGCTTGACCCCCGGGTCGCTGCCCAGCGCCCGTTGCGCTTCTGCGCCTATGGCTGGGGTGAGCTTGCGATCGACCCCGGTCAAAGCCAGTTTGCCATGCTGCAGCGTCTGGCGTCCTGGGGCCTGCCGATCTCATCCGAGTTGCGTCTGGTCGAGGGGCTCGCGGGCTGTCAGGGTTATTTTGAAGAGATCGGAAACAGACGCGCGGCGCTTGATTATGACATCGATGGGGTGGTCTTTAAGCTCGACCGGATCGATCTACAACAAAGGCTCGGCGCCACCAGCCATCACCCCCGCTGGGCGATCGCGCGCAAGTTTGCGGCCCAAGAGGCCTTGACGATCGTCCAAGGGATCGAGTTTCAGGTCGGGCGCACCGGTGCCATCACCCCTGTGGCCCATCTACAACCGGTCCAGATCGGCGGGGCGAATG
>JAOAEA010000134.1:354-917 GCA_026417035.1 Burkholderiales bacterium | reverse complement strand
CGGGCGCGCAAGGCCCGGCGCATGTGCGCAATGCGCTGGCGCATCGCCGCCAACTCATCGGCCCAAAGCTGGCGCAGCGCCGGGTCGATCAGGATCGTGGCCACCACCTGCGGCCCATGCGTGGGCGGGTTGCTGTAGTTGCGCCGCACGGCAAACTGCAATTGCCCGAGCACGCGCGCCGCCTCGTCGGCCGAAGCGCACACCACCGACAGGCCGCCGCAACGCTCGCCGTACAGGCTGAACGATTTGGAAAACGAGTTGGCGACGAAAAAGCTCAGCCCGGCGTCGGCCAGCAGGCGCAGCGCCTGCGCGTCGTCGTCGATGCCGTCGCCAAAGCCCTGGTAGGCGATGTCGACGAAGGCGATCAACCGGCGCTCGACCAGCACGTCGCGCACCTGCTGCCACTGCGCCAGCGTCAAGTCGACGCCGGTCGGGTTGTGGCAGCAGGCATGCAGCACGACGATGTCGTGCGCCGGCAGCTTGGACAGCGCTTCGATCATCGGCTCGAACGCCAGGCCGCGGGTACCCGCGTCGTAGTAGGGGTAGCTGCGCACCTCGAAGCC
>JAOAEA010000134.1:0-344 GCA_026417035.1 Burkholderiales bacterium | reverse complement strand
GGTCGGGTCGGACACCCAGACGGTGGCTTGCGGGTAGTAGCGCTGCAGAAAATCGGCGCCGGCCTTCAACGCGCCGCTGCCGCCCAGCGACTGCAACTCGGCCCCCCGCTGCTCGCGCACCACGGCCGAGCCGGCGCCGAACAGCAAATCGCGCACCGCGCCGCGGTAGGCGGCCATGCCTTCCATCGGCAAATACGGTTTGGGGCCGATGGTTTCGGCCAGCCGTTGCTCGGCCGCGCGCACCGCCGCCAGCACCGGGATGCGGCCTTCGTCGTCGGTGTAGATGCCGATCGAGAGGTTGACCTTGTCGGGGTTCGGGTCGCGCTGGAACTCTTGATTCAGGC
>JAOAEA010000133.1:642-918 GCA_026417035.1 Burkholderiales bacterium | reverse complement strand
GAAGAACACCATGAGCGTGAAGCACACGGCCACCAGCCCCGAGGGAATCGTGCGTTCGGCCAGGTAGGTGAAGACGGAGCTGATCGAGGAGGCGAGCACGCCCGAGAGCATGATCAGCGGTTGCTGCCGCAGGGGGATGGCCAGCGCGATACGGCGCAGCACGCACCAGAGCGCGAGCAGCACCGCCGCGAGCGCGAAGCGAAGCGTGACCGCCCAGGCGGGCGTTGTTGGGCTGTCGAGCTGATAGAGGATCGCGTAGAAGGTGGTGGACCAGAT
>JAOAEA010000133.1:280-632 GCA_026417035.1 Burkholderiales bacterium | reverse complement strand
GAGCCCCGCCTTGTCCGCCACGCGACTCATGTTGCTCGACTCCCGGCTCAGGAGGTGCTCGAAATACACGCGCTCGAATGCCTCGCGCGCCTCGCGCAGCGGCAGATCGAAGAACTCGGGCGGCAGCTGCGGGCGCGCGTCGGCTTCCTCGAGATCAAGCGCCCGTCGGGGCGCATCCGCCCGGCGCAGATCGAGCGCATGGCGTGGCTGCACCGGCTCGGCCATCGCGTGGCGCTGGTGCGCGATCAGGACTACGCCGAGAGTGTGATTCTCGCCTGGGGCTGGCGCACATGACGCGGCCGTCATGCCGGAGGTGCGCTGGGGCCGCGATCATCGAGACGCTGGACGGCGG
>JAOAEA010000133.1:0-270 GCA_026417035.1 Burkholderiales bacterium | reverse complement strand
CTCGCGAGTAGCAGGCTGGACAGCACACTCTGCAGCTGGATCAGGTTGCCGGGCCAGGGCGCGTTCTCGAGTTGCTGACGCACCTCGGGCGACAGGCGCGCCGGACCGTCTGGCGCGAACGCAAGCGCGCAGCGATCAATCAGTCCGGGCAGATCGCTCCGACGTGCGCGCAGTGGCGGGATCAGCACGGAGCAGGCGGAGAGCAGCGCGTAGAGTGATGGGTCGAAGCGGCCTTCCCCCGAGAGCAGACCGAGCGGCTCTGAGCTGCCG
>JAOAEA010000132.1:628-919 GCA_026417035.1 Burkholderiales bacterium | reverse complement strand
CTCCTGGGCGACATGCAAGCAGTGCAGAAGCAATCCCCACAGGCCGCGGCGAACTACCGCGCGGCCTTCGAACGCGAACCCTCTGCCCAGCTCGCCGTCCGTCTATACCGGGCCAGTCGCCTGGCGGGAGAGGGAAAAGCGGCCTTGGCGAGCATCGAGCGCTGGAATGCGTCAGGGCCTGGAGACATTTATGCCGACAACGTCTTGGCCGATGCCTACCTGGGTGAAGGCGAACTGGAGAAGGCGCGCCAGCTTTACGAAAAAATTTTACATACCAGACCGAACCAACCC
>JAOAEA010000132.1:0-618 GCA_026417035.1 Burkholderiales bacterium | reverse complement strand
GGCCATCATCGCCCACCGGACGGGAGACCCACGGGCACTCGAATATGCCCAAAAAGCCTACGCTTTGGCAGCGGATGATCCGCTGGTAAACGATACGCTAGGCTGGATCTTGACACGCGCAGGTAAACCCGACGAGGCGCTGCTCCATCTACGCAACGCTTTGATAAGACAGGGCGACAATGCCGCGATCCGCTATCACCTCGCCGCCGCGCTGGCGCAATTGGGCCGGACCAAAGAGGCCGTCAAGGAATTGGACGCCGCCCTCAAATCTGGCCAACTTTTCGAAGGACTCGACGAGGCCAAGATCTTACGTATGCGATTGGGCGAATAGGGTGCCCTTGGCGTCAGCTTTTTTTACAACATCGCCGCCCCTCAATAAAAAATAATTTTATAAACAATAGACTATCGTCATGGCACGAATCGTGATTATGCAAATACAAAAGCATCAACTGGAGTAAAACCATGAAACCTACCCGACGCGACCGGGAAAAAGTGCCGCACAACCTCGTCGGTCTCTTTCGCCTGGGAATTGGATTACTGTATGGTTTTTATGCAAGCTCCGCCTTGGCGGGCAAACCTTCGCCCCCCCCTGCACCTCCGCCGGCCACGGCCTACGAT
>JAOAEA010000013.1 GCA_026417035.1 Burkholderiales bacterium | reverse complement strand
GCCGTGCACCGCGCCGGCGCCGAGCCGGGCGCGCAGCCGCTCGACGAGCCGCGGCCAGTCCTCGGCGCCGCGCGTCGCGTCGGCGAAGAGCGCGAGGCTCTCGCCCGCGACCGGCACGATCCCGTCGGCGGCGAGCGTGAGGGAGCGCACCGGCTCGGGCAGCGGAAAGCTCGCGAGCCGCTCGCGCAGGAGGTGCGTGAGATGCGCCGCGTCGCGGCCCGGCGCGACCAGTCCGACGGCGATCTCGCTCGCGCGGCCCTCGCGATGCGCGAGCGCGAGGACGAAGCGCCGCACGCCGCCCGAGCGCGCGACGAGGTAGCCCTCCATCTGCACGAGCAGGCGGTGCGCGGCGAAGACGAGTGCTCCGGCCTGCGTGACCTCGGCGGCGAGGTCGAGCGTCGCGCGGAAGGCGGGCGGCGGCACGTGGAAGCCGCGCGGATCGGGAAGCCGTCCGAGCGCCCGGTCGATCGCGTCGAGGAGCCCCTGGCCGAAGCGGCGTGCGAGCCCGTCGCGCGGCAGCGCGAGGAGGTCGCCGACGGCACGCGCGCCGATCGCGGCGAGCGCCTCGCGTGTGGCCGCGTCGCAGCCGGTGACGGCGAGCGGCAGCGCGGCGATGCGACCGGCGAGCGCGGCGGGCGATTCGATGAGCGCCTCGACGCCGGCGCGCGCGAGCCAGCTCGCACCGCGCGCGGTGGGGGCGCAGGCGGCGAGCGCCGTGAAGCCCATCGCCGCCGCGCCTGCCCGCGCCGCGGCGGCGATGCGCGCCGCGGCGCCGAGGATGCGCAGGCTCCCGCCGATCTCGAGGAGCAGCGCATCGGGCAGCTCGAGCGCCACCGACGGGGTGAACCGCCCGGCCCATCCGGCGAGCCCGAGCAGCGCCTCGGTCTCGGCGGCGGGGTCGCGCTCGCGCACGTCGAGGTCGCGCGCGAGCGCGCGGGCGGCGGCGAGCGCCATCCCCGGGCGCACGCCGCGATGCCGGGCGCGGCCGTCGCAGGCGACGATGGCGCGCGTATCGGCCACCGCGAGCGGCGCGGGCGTGGGCGCGCCGCGCGCGATCGCTTCGAGCGGCAGGTTCGGGAAGAAAAGGGCGAGCCAGAGCATGTGCGGCGGGCGCTGCGGTCCGCGCGGGAAGCGCGGGTCAGGACGCTTTCGCCTGCTGCCGGAGGATTGGCAACGGATCGGGCGGCACGGCCCGCGGCAGGTCGCGCCCGGGCGCGAGCTCTTCGAGGAGGAGCGGCCGCCCGAGCGGCCCGCCGCGGCGCTTCAGCACGCGCACCGCGAGCGCACCCGGCGCGGTCTCGAGTGCGAGGCGCAGCGCCGCGGGGGAAGATTCCGCGGCGGCCGGCGGCGTCCGGAACAGGACGGCGACGGCGCCCCTGCCCTCCGCGGCGAGCTGCAGGCGGCGCAGCTCGGCGTACTTCACCCGCTCCGGCGGCCAGGCGAGCACCGCGCCGCAGGCGTTCGCGCGGAGCGCCTGCTCGGTCGCCCAGAGCGTCTCCTGCGGCGTGCGCGTCTTCACGACGAGCACGCGCTCCAGGTCGATGCCCGCCGCGGCGAGCGCCGGCGCATAGGGCAGATGCGGCGGCGCGATCCAGGCGAGGAGGCGCCGCTCGCGGGCGAGCCGTGCGAGCGCAGGCCCGAAGAGCCGCAGCTCGCCGATGCCCTCGTGCGCGGGCAGGCATTCGCTGAGCGCCGCCGTCGGCCAGCCGCCGCCCGGAAGCGCCGCGTCGAGCGCGGCGAAGCCCGTGGGCACGGCGGGCCGCGCGGCCTGCGCGAGGCCGTCGCCGCGCCAGACGTCGTGCCGGGCGAGGATGGCGTCGAAGGCTTCGGGCTGCACAGATGACAGAGGACAGAGGACAGAGGACAGACTGTCCGAGACGCCGCGCCGGGGGCAAATGATCCGGGTCCCCGTCTCCGCCTTCCAGAGGGGAGACGGGGACGCGGGACCTCGTTCCTGCACCCCGGGAAACCGGCCGCCGCGCGGCGCTACAGCGACCGGCCGTTGCGGATGACGCCCACGCCGATGCCCTCGATCGCGAGCGGCTCCTCGCGCGTGTCCACCACGATCGGCTCGAAGTCCGGGTTCTCGGGCAGCAGCTCGACCGTGGCGCCGCGGCGGCGGAAGCGCTTCACCGTCACCTCGTCGTGCACGCGCGCGACCACGATCTGGCCGCTGCGCGCCTCGGCGGTGCGGTGCACGGCGAGGAGATCGCCGTCGAGGATGCCGGCGTCGCGCATCGAGAGGCCGCGCACCTTGAGGAGGTAATCGGCGCGCGGCGTGAAGAGCGACGGGTCGACCTGGTAGCGCGCGAGCACGTTCGCCTCGGCGAGGATCGGCGAACCGGCGGCGACGCGGCCGACGAGCGGCAGCCCGAGGCTCTCGGTCAGGCGGATGCCGCGCGCCGTGCCGCCGAGCATCTCGATCGCGCCCTTGCGCTCGAGCGCGCGCAGGTGCTCCTCGGCGGCGTTCGGCGAAGCGAAGCCGAGCGCGGCGCAGATCTCGGCGCGCGTGGGCGGCATGCCCGTCTCCGCGATGGTGTCGCGGATGAGCTGGAGGATCTCGGCCTGTCTCGGGGTGAGGTCTTTCATCGGGTGCTCTCGGCGGGAACGGCGAGCATTGCCCGGATCGCGGCGAGCGCGCGCTCGGAGCGCGACACCGCATCGGCGCGGCGCGCGGCGGCGGGGCGCCGTGCCGCCGGTGCCGGCACGGTGTCGGCGCGCTGGGGCTCGACGGGCGCAGGCGCAGGGAGCGCTTCCGGCTCGGGGCGCTCCTCCCAGAGCGCGAGCTGGTCGGAGAAATCGGTCGTCCGCAACGGGCGGTAAGCCATGGCCTCGCGTCCCCGCTTCAGGCGTGCGCCGCGTAGCGCGCCCGCGGCTCGGCGGCGCGATCGGGCGGCAGGGGCGCCGCATCCGCCGGGGCGTGGCCGCGCAGGCCGGCCGGCATCGGCACGCGGCCGAACCGCGCGAGCCGCGCCTCGATGGCGAATCTCGTGCGCCCGTGCGCCTGCGCGATCGCCTCGGCCGGCTGGCCGCCGTCGAAGGCGGCGAGCAGCTGCTCGTCCTCATCCTTCGTCCACGGCTTCCCGGCGTTGCC
Source organism: Burkholderiales bacterium (assembly GCA_026417035.1). Classification (GTDB taxonomy): domain Bacteria; phylum Pseudomonadota; class Gammaproteobacteria; order Burkholderiales; family SG8-39; genus JAOAEA01. Next base: position 14,709 of record JAOAEA010000013.1, on the reverse strand, counting down.
GGCTTCCGGCCGCGGGGCGGGCGCGGGCCGCCTCGTCGCGGCCTCCGGCGTCTCGAGGGCGCGGATGGCGAAGAAAAGCGCGCGCACCACATCCGGATGCTGCCAGGCGCTCGCCGCGGGAAGCGCTTCACCGGTGCCGGGGTCGCTGCCGTCGGCCAGGGTCTTCAGGATGCGCAGGGCCTGTTCTCGATCCATGATTGCCTCCATAAACAATGGGTTGAGCCCATTCCCCGGCAGTTCCGCGCGCCGGCGGCCCCGATGCCGGACCGGCCGCGCCACCCTCGACACCTGTATTCTTATACACTACTGAACGAAAAATCAAGCCCCCGGGCGGGCCGCCGCGAAAAAAGCGCCTCCGCCCGGCGCACAATCACGCGATGTGCGGCCGCTACGTCCTCGCCTCCCCCGGCGATGCCCTCGCCGAGCATTTCCGACTCGCGGCGGTGCCCGACGTCGCCGCCCGCTACAACATCGCCCCCACCCAGGTCGCGCCGGTGATCCGCGCCGCCGAGGGCGGTGGCCGCGAGCTCGTCGCCATGCGCTGGGGGCTGGTGCCCGGCTGGGCCGAGGACCCCGCGATCGGCGCCCGCATGATCAACGCCCGCGCCGAGACGCTCGCGACGAAGCCGGCGTTCCGCGCCGCCTACCGGCGCCGCCGCTGCCTGGTCCCGGCGAACGGCTTCTACGAATGGAAGCCGGCGGGGCGGCGCAAGCAGCCCTATTACTGCCACCTCGAGGGCGCACCGCTCCTCGCGATGGCGGGGCTGTGGGAGGCGTGGCGCTCGCCCGAGGGCGAGGTCGTGACGACCTACACCATCGTCACCACCGATGCGAACGAGGAGATGCGGGCGCTCCACGACCGGATGCCGCTGGTGCTGCTGCCCGATGCCTACGACGCGTGGCTCGCCGCGCCCGACCCGGGCGGCCTGCTCGCGCCGCTTTCGCGCGTGCGGCTCGTCGCCCATCCGGTGAGCCTGCGGGTCAACAACGTCGCGAACGACGACGCTTCGCTCGTCGCGCCGGTCGAAACGGGGGTGGAGCCCGTATAATCGGCGCGTGTCCCGGCGAGTTGGCGCCCGAGAGGCGCCCCGGAGAGGACGCGAGGCATGCCGAAACCCGACCGCACTTACGTTTCCGAGACCACGCAATTCCTCCGCAACCTCCTCGCGGAGAAGCCGCACATCGCCGAAGAGCAGAAGAAGGGGCGATCGCTCTGGTGGGACCGCAAGCTCGATCCCGAGGAGCAGCGCCGCTTCCGCGAGGCGAGCGTCAGGCAGAAGGCCTACGTCTATCAGACCGAAACCTGAGCGTCTGCTCGCCGCGCTCGTCCGCCTCGCGGCGGCGGTCGGGCTCGCCGCGGCCCTCGCCGCCTGCGGACCGCACGCGCAGATCGCGAACCTGGTGATCTCGCTGCTGCCGGACGGGACGTTCACGACGTTCCTTTCCAACCTCCAGGGCGTCAGCAACGAGAACCAGAAAACGATCGAGGCGATGGCCCGCAAGGGCGACTGGGCGGGCGTCGCCGAGTTCGCCGAGAAGAACATCGCCAAGGAGCGGCGCATCGCCGACTGGTGGGTGGTCGCGGGGATCGCCTACGCCCAGATGGGCCAGTTCGACAAGGCCAACGCGCGCTTCGCCGAGGCCGTGCGCATGGAACCGGGCGAGATGGAATACCGCAACCTCCTGGCGCTCAGCCAGCGCCTCGGCGGCGAGCCCGAGCGGGCGCTGCGCACCCTCAACGAGGCGCTGCGGGTGAACAACGAGAACCCCGACACCTTCTTCCTCATCGGGGAGACCTACATGGCGCTCGGGCAGCCCGCCCGCGCGGTCCCGGCCTACGAGAAAGCGATGACGCTGCTGCCCGACGCGGTGGAGATCTGGTACGGGCTCGGCCTCGCCTACGCGAAGCTCGGACGCACGGACGACTTCCGGGAGGTCGAGCAGCGGCTGCGGTCGGTGGATCCGCGCCTCGCCGCGCAGCTCGTCGCCGCGGCCGGGAAGCCCGCGCGGTGAACCGGAGGCGGGGGGCGGCGGTCGAAGGAATGTGCGGTTCGAGAGCGCGCGGAATATTCGGGAGCCCGCACCTGTTCGGCAACCGTCGCGGTCCGCTTCCGCACCGATGATTACGACTACACAGAGGGAGCCGACCATGTTCTCGAAATCGAAATCGGAAACGATCCTGCGCGGCCTGGCAGCGGCCGGGCTCGCGGCGCTCGTCGTCGCCTGCGCCCCGCAGGGCGACTTCAGGCAGCTCAGCGGCAGGGACGTCGCCGCGGTCCAGGTGGGCATGACGAGCGAAGAGGTCCGCAAGGCGCTCGGCGAGCCGCGCGTCGGGCGCAACCGCCAGGGCCAGACGGTCTATACCTACCGCTTCGAGGATCTCGCGCTGGTGCCGCCGTTCCGCGAGCTCTACGTCATGATCGACCCGGCGTCCGGCAAGGTGGTGAGCATCACCTCCGGCACCGATCCGTCGCGCGACGTGGCCGGCAGGTGAGGCCGTACGTCACGACACAGCACCACGGAGGTCCAGCATGAAGTTTTCAGAGAGCCGCCGTTTTCGTCCCGCGCTCGCGCTCGGGCTTTCCCTGGCGCTCGCCGCCTGCGCCTCGCCGGCGACCATCAAGGTCGGCGAGACGCGCAGCGAGGTCGAGGCGCGCTTCCCGCCGAAGGCCAAGGTCGCGATGCCCGGCGGCGTGGAGCGCTGGCAGTATCCGAGCTCCCCGGCCGGCACGACGGCCTACATGGTGGACTTCGGCCCGGACGGCCGGGTGCAGAGCGTGACCCAGGCGCTCACCGCCGATTACTTCTTCAAGAACCTGAAGCCGGGGCTGACGAAGCAGGAGACGCTCGCGCTCCTCGGCGCGCCCGGGATCGAGAGCTGGTACCCGCGCCTGCAGCAGGACGTCTGGAGCTGGCGCTACTGGGATCAGGGCGAATCCGCCCCGAGCCGCCAGCTCGACGTCTTCTTCGGGATGTCCGACGGCCGGCTCATCTACTTCACGATGACCCCGGACCGCGCCTTCGACCCGGGCGCCGGCGGCGAGCGCATCTTCTGATCGCAGGCGGCGGCCTCAGGCCGCCGTCAGGCCGTCGTCGGCGACGATCGACGCGCCGTTGATGAAGTGGCTCGCCTGTGAGGCGAGGAGCAGCATCAGGCCGTCGAGGTCCTCGGGCCTGCCGACGCGCTTGCGCGGCAGCATCTCGACGAGCTTGCGGCCGGCCTCCGTCTGCCAGTGCTCGCGGTTGATCTCCGTCTCGATGTAGCCCGGGCAAACCGCGTTCACGTTGATCCCGTAGCGGCCCCACTCGAGCGCCATCGCGCGCGTCATGTGGATCACGCCCGCCTTCGACATGCAATAGACGCCGATGCGCGCGAGCGGCCGGATGCCGCCCGCCGAGGCGATGTTGATGATCCGTCCGCCGCGCTTGCCGCCGATCATGCGCTTCGCGACGGCCTGCGCGACGAAGAACGCGCCCTTGAGGTTCGTGTCTATCACGTAGTCGTAGTCGGCCTCGTCGTGGTCGACGAGGCGCTTGGTCACCGACACGCCCGAATTGTTGACGAGGATGTCGATCGGCCCGACCGCGCGCTCGGCCTCGGCCACGGCGTCGCGGATCGAGTCGAGCCTCGTGACGTCCATGGCCACCGCGCGCGCGGCGACGCCTGCCGTCGCGAGCTTCGCCTCGAGCGACGCGAGGCGATCCACGCGCCGTGCCGCGAGCGCCACCCTCGCCCCGGCGCGGCCGAGCACCTCGGCGAAGCGCTCGCCAAGACCCGATGATGCGCCGGTGACCAGGGCGACCTTGCCGTCGAGGCGCAGCAGCTCGTCCATGGGATGGTCCTCCTTCTCGCTCGGTCCGGCCGGACGCGGGATGCGAGCGGCGGCGAGGCGCGATTATAAGGACGGGTTTGCCGGGCGAGCGGCGGGGCGGCTAGACTCCGCCGCGCGCCCCGGCGATCATCGTCCCCATGAGCGAGCTCCTGCGCACCTGCGAGCGCGGCATCCTGCGCGTCACGCTGAACCGGCCCGAGAAGCGCAACGCGCTCTCGCGCGCCGTCCTGCGCGAGCTGAAGGCCGTGTTCCTCGCGCACGCGGAGCTCCCCGACCTGCGCCTCGCGGTCCTGGGCGGCGCGGGCGACGTCGCGTTCTGCGCGGGCGGCGACCTGAACGACCTCGCCGAGATCCGCAGCCCCGAGGACACCGAGGCCTTCGCCGCCGAGGCGACCGCGGCGCTCGACGCGATCCGGTTCTTCCCGGTGCCGACGATCGCCGCGCTGAACGGCATCGCCCTCGGCGGCGGCGCGGAGCTGGCGCTCGCCTGCGACATGCGCATCGCCGCCGCGCACGCGCGCATCGGCTTCATCCACGCGACGCTCAACATCTCGACCGCCTGGGGCGGCGGCGCCGACCTCATGCGGCTCGCCGGCTACGGGCGCGCGATCGAGCTGCTCGCCACTGCGCGCACGCTCTCGGCCGAAGAGGCGCGGGCGCTGGGCATTTTCAATCGCGTGGCCGCGCCGGGCGCGACGTTCATCGAGTTCGTCGACGCCTTCCTCGACCCGATGGAGGAGCGCCTGCCCGCGGTGATGCGCGCCCTCAAGGCGCAGGCCGTCGGCGAGCGGCTCGCGCGCCCGGTGCTCGAGCGCCGCCCGGGGGACCAGGAGCGCTTCGTCGCGACATGGGCGAGCCCCGCGCACTGGGCGATCGCCGACCAGGTGCTCAAGTGAGCCCGGACGCGGCCTGCTACCATCCGCGTGCCGCGCACAGACAGAGGACCACCGCGATGCCGAAACGCCTCCTTGTCGCCACCCTCGCCATCTGCCTTTCGGGCGCGAGCCTCGGCGCTTCCGCGCAGGGCGCAGGCAACGCGAACGACTGGCGCTGGTCGTATTGGGCGGCCGGCTCCAACGTGTTCCGCTCGGATCTCGAAGGCGGCGGCTCGTCGGGCTCCGCGGGGCTCTTCACCGGCATCGCCGGCGTGAAGCCGATCGACGCGAAGCTCACCGTCAGCACGTCCGTGAGTTTCAACCTGCTGGACTTCAGCTTCCGCGATCCGGTGGCGTTCGGCGGCGTCGCGCCCTGGAACCGCGTCTATCAGCCGGGCGTCTCGGTCGGCGTGTCGTATCTGCTCGACAGCGGCTGGCGGCTCGGCTTCGTGCCCACGGTGCAGTATTCCGGCGAATCGGGCGCGGACTTCGGCAAGTCGATCGTCTGGGGCGCGCTCGCGTCGGCGGCGAAGAGCTTCAGCAAAGAGCTCACTCTGGGCCTCGGCGTGGCCGGCTTCTCGCAGATCGAGAAGAACACCTTCTTCCCGTACCTCATCGTCGACTGGCGGATCACGGAGAAGCTGCGCCTGGCCAACCCCTTCGCCCCGGGCCCTGCCGGGCCCGCCGGCCTCGAGCTCGTCTACGACCTCGGCAGCGGCTGGCAGGCGGGACTGGGCGGCGCGGTCCGCGTCTTCCGCTTCCGCAACTCCGAGTCCGCGCCGACGCCGGACAGCATCGGGCAGGTCCGTTACGTGCCGCTCTTTGCGAGCCTTTCCAGGAGCTTCACGCCGCAGGTGAAGCTCGAGCTGCTCGCCGGCATGGCGGTGGGCAACGAGGTCAAGCTCTACAACCGCGACGGCGACCGGCTCGTGAAGGAAGAGCAGGATCCCGCGCCGTTCGTCGCCCTCACGCTGTCGGGGCGCTTCTAGGGCGGGCGGACCGCGCGGCGGGGCTGCCGCTGCCATCCCGCGGGAACGCCACCCGACGCGGATCCCTCGCGCTTCCCCTGGTGGCGCTACGCCGGGCCCTCGAGCCGCGTCCTGCGGCAGCGGCACGCGCGGCTTCCGCGGGTGAATCGCGCTGCCGTGCGCTCTTGCCTCCGCGGCGGGGCCATGCCGGCCGCGCGGTGGATCGTCGCGAGCGCCGGAGCAAGCCCGATGGTTCCCGCCCGAGCGTCGAATGTCGGGGGTGCACGCGCATCGCCGGATTCTGGGGGAAGGATCGCGGGAGGGATGCACGCCCCGCGACGGCGCCGCGCCGGGCACGGCTACCCGACTGGAGGATTGCGCGGCGGACCCCCGCCGATGTAGCTTCTTGGCGGGGCCGCAGCGCGCTCGCATCGCGCCCCAAGCGAGGACAGTAGACCACGCGCGACGCCGCCTCCCATGACCGACACGCCCAACAAGCTTGAGCTCCGGCGGGCTGCAGCCTGCTTCTCGGATCCCGTGCGGCGGGAGGAATACTTCGATCTATACGCGCCGCACGTCGTCCTGCACCGCTCCCCGCCGCTCCCGCCGGGACTGGAGGCGGTCAAGCAGTTCTATCGTGCGTACTGGGCCGCTTTCCCCGACATTCGCCTGAGCCTCGGCAGCATGGCCGAGGAGAACGATCTGCTCGGCTGCGAGTTCGTGGTCGAAGGGACGCATCGCGGCACCTTCCTCGGCGTGCCTGCCACGAACCGCGTCATGCGGGCTGCCGGCGTCACCCTGCTGCGGTTCGAGTCGGGCCGGTGCGTCGAGCGGTGGAGCCAAACCGACCTGCTGGGCATCCTCACGCAGCTGGGCGCTGCGGTGCGTCCGCCCGGGGATCCGCCGGGTGCACCAGCCTGAGCGTTGTATGCCGCGGCGGCGCCCGCTTCGCCATCGGCCCCGCGGGCGCTCGGACAGGCCGTGAATCGCACGAGCCGCGATGGTGTTGTTCGTGCCGGTCTTCGTTCGCGTCCCCTGCGGCGGGCGATCGCGGCGCGACGCCGTGTGGCACGCTCCGCGAAGCTCCGACCCACGCCTCGCGCAGGCACCTGATCCGGGTGAGGAGCAACCCATGGACCGCCAGGCGCATTGGGAGAACGTGTACCGGACGAAGGCGCCGGACAGCGTGAGCTGGTTCCAGCCCGAGGCGCGCCTCTCACGCACGCTGATCGGCCGCCTCGCGCCGGACCGGGACGCCCGCATCATCGACATCGGCGCCGGGGCTTCGGTACTGGTCGATCACCTCCTCGAGGACGGCTACCGCGACATCACGGTGGTGGACCTTTCGGCGGCGGCGCTGGACATCGCCCGCGCGCGGCTCGGGGCGCGCGCGGCCAGCGTCGAGTGGGTGCAGGCCGACCTCCTCACCGCGACCCTGCCCGAGGGGCGCTACGACGTGTGGCACGACCGGGCGGTGTTCCACTTCCTCACCGCGCCGGAGGACCGTGCGCGCTACGTCGCGCAAGTGCGCCGCGCCGTGCGGCCCGGCGGGCTCGTGCTCGTTGCGACCTTCGCGGAGGACGGCCCGGCGCGCTGCAGCGGGCTCGAGGTCGCGCGTTACAGTCCCGATGCGCTGCACGGCGAGTTCGGGGAGGCGTTCGAGCGCCTCGAGAGCCACCGCGAGCTGCACCAGACGCCCGCCGGCGCGACCCAGGCCTTCACCTATTGCGCGTGCCGCTACCGTCCGCGGGGCAGGGCTCGCACGGGGGCTGCATCGAAACCCGCGGCGCGCCGGGCGGCATCCACGCTGCGGCGGGATGCTGGGCGAGCCTCGTCCCGCTGCGTGGCATGACCGTGGCGTCCGTCACGAAACGCGTTCGGACGAGGAAGCGATCGAGGCGGCGGCCAGGGGGACCGTCCGCTTCCATCCGCGTCGAGGAGTGAGCTCGCCGCCGGGCAGCGTGTCGCGCGCGAGGGCGCCGGTCAGACGACCTTGCGCTGCTGCCGCAACCCGTGCATGCAGCGCGCGATCCAGCGCGCGGTGAGCTTCTCCTGCACCGAGTTCTGCCGCAGCCGCTCGGCGAGCGCGGCGAAGTCCACGCGGTCGAGCGGCTGGTCCTGGTTGAAGCACGAGAACACGTAGCGCGTCTCGCCCGTGGCCGGATCGCGGTGCGGCTGCAGGCACTGCGCGCAGATCTCTTTCATCATGCACTGCATCGGCGAGTTGATCGAGCCGATGGCGAAGTGGTGGGGTTTGAGCAGCGGCGCGAGCACGCCGTGGCGTGCGGCGGCCACCGCGGCCATCATGCGGTCGGAGCCGATCGCGATGATCCGGTCGGCCTCCGCCATGGAGATCGCGGTCCCGCCGAGCGCGCCCGAGCCGTAGGCGCGCATGGCTTCGACGATGTTGCCGACGAAGGCCCGGTCCTGCGCTCGTCCGGGCACGAAGCCGGGCGCCTCGTCGCAGGCCCACACGATCACGTCGGCCGCGCGCTCGATCTCCTCGATCTTGTAGCGGTCGATCGCCTTCTTGTAGCCGGCGAAATAGAGCACGCGCGAGCCCTGCGCGCGGAACGCCTGGCCGATGGAGAAGAGGACGGCGTTGCCCAAGCCGCCGCCGACGAGGATCACCGTCGTGTTCGCCTCGATCTCCGTCGGCGACCCGGTGGGGCCCATCAGCACGACCGGCTCGCCGGGCGCGAGCGCGGCCACGAGGTTCGATGAGCCGCCCATCTCGAGCGTGATGGTCGAGACGAGCCCGCGGTCCTTGTCCACCCACGCGCCGGTGAGGGCGAGGCCCTCCATCTGCATCCGCGTGCCGCCGACCAACGGCGCCAGCGCCTCGTAGTTCTGCAGCCGGTAGAACTGCCCGGGTGCGAAGTGCTTCGCCGCGAGCGGCGCGCGCACGATCACCTCGACGATGTCCGGCGTGAGCCGCACCACTTCCTGCACGCGCGCGCGCAGCGCGTCGTCGAGGCGCCGGAAGAACCCGGCGTCGGCATCCGCGTGGCGGGGCAGGCGCTTCGCCAGCACCCGCGACACGACCGGATGGCCCTGCTTGGCCGAGCCGATCGCCTTCACCACGTTGCCGAAGTAGGAAGGGTGCAGGTCCCCGAAGAAGGAGGCGTAGCGGCCGTCGTCGGACCGCGCGAGCAGGACGTCGGCGCGCTCGGGCTTCGAGATCGAAAACTGCGGCTTGACCGGGTTGCCGTCCTCGTCGATGGCGCGGAAGTACTTGCCGTCCACCGCGAAGTGCACGCTGTCCTCGCGGGCGAGGACGGTGTTCGGCGTCGTCCCGGCGGCGATGAAGATCGTCCGCGCCGGCAGGCGCACTTCGCCCGCCGCGCGCCACTGGCCGTCCTCGCCGCGCACCTGGCGCGTGAAGCGGATGCCGCTCGCGTGCTTGCGGCCGTCCACCTCGACCGCGGCGGGCGTGAGCCCTTCGGCGAACACCACGCCTTCCTCGAGGGCCTTCTCGACTTCCTCGTGGTTCAGCGTGTACGCCGGGCTGTCGAGGAGCCGCCGCCGGTAGGCGATGGTCGCGCCGCCCCAGCGCCGCAGCAGCGAGAGGACGTCCGGCGCGCCGCCGGCGGCCGCGGCGCGCTCGCGCTCGGCGCGGATGGCGCGCGCGTGGCCGAGGAACTCGTCGGCGATCTCGCGCTCTTCGTCGTCCCAGGCGCGGCGTACCGCCTCTTCTCCGGTCTCGGCGGCGAGCGACTCGTACCGGGCGAGGAACTTCTCGACCTGCACCACGTAATAAGCGAGCGATTCGGTCGCCGTGTCGATCGCCGTGAGCCCGCCGCCGATCACCACGACCGGGAGCCGCAGCTGCATGTTGGCGAGCGAATCGGCCTTGGCCGCGCCGGTGAGCTGCAGCGCCATCAGGAAGTCGGACGCGGTGCGCACGCCGCGCGCGAGGCCGTTGGGGATGTCGAGCGTCGTCGGCTTGCCGGCGCCCATGGCGAGCGCCACGTGGTCGAAGCCGAGCTGCCAGGCATCGTCCAGCGTGAGCGTGCTGCCGAAGCGCACGCCACCGAACATCGTGAACGCCTCGCGGCGCTCGAGCAGCAGCCGCACGACCTTGAGGAAGTTCTTGTCCCAGCGCACCGTGATGCCGTACTCGGCGACGCCGCCGAAGCCCGCCATCACGCGGTCCTCGAGCGGCTCGCGGATCGCGCGCACATCGTGCACCGGTGCGAAGGGGACGCGCGTGCCGTCGGCGCGCACCCCCGAGAGCGATTCCGGCAGCGGCTCGATCTTCAGGCCGTCGATGCCGACGACCGTGTGGCCTTCGTTCAGGAGATAGTGCGCCAGGGCGAAGCCCGCGGGCCCCATGCCGGCGACGAGCACGCGGTAGCCGCTCGCGGGTTTCGGCAGCGGCTGGCGCACGTTGAGCGGGTTCCAGCGCGTGAGCAGCGAGTAGATCTCGAACCCCCAGGGGAGCCCGAGCACGTCCTTGAGGGTGCGCGTCTCGGCCTGCGGGATGTTGACCGGATCCTGCTTCTGGTAGATGCACGACTTCATGCAGTCGTTGCAGATCCGGTGCCCGGTGGCGGCGGCCAACGGGTTGTCGATCGCGATCACGGCCAGCGCCGCGATCGGGCGGCCCTCGCTCTTCAGCAGCTGGAACTCGGAGATCTTCTCCTCGAGCGGGCAGCCGGCGAGCGTGACGCCGAACGGGCTCTTCCTGAAGGGCGGCGGGGTAGTGGCGCCGGCGGGCGCCTTCTCGCGCAGGCCTTTCGCGCACGAGTCCTTGCCCTGGTTGTGGCACCAGATGCAGTAGTTCGTCTGGTCGAGCGCGCCGACGAGGTCGGTCCCGGGATCGGTGAGCGCGAAGCCCTCGCGGCGGCGCTCGTGCCCCGGGGCGATGCGGAAGAACGTGGCGCCGTCCCGCTCGGTCCGCTCCACATGGGGCAGGAGCTGGAGGGGATCGACCTTCGCCGGCTGCTTGAAGAGCACCCCGGCGCGGTTGCGCTCGCGCCCGGCGTCGGTGAAGAGCGCCCACGCGGCGTAGCGCAGCGCGAGGTCGAGGTCCTCGGCGTGCTCGGCCTCGCGCGCGAGCCAGCCGGTGACCGCGCGCGCGAACGCGACCTCGCTGAATTCACCGCCGAGGCGCCGGGCGAGCTCCGCTTCCAGCGCGGCGCCATCGAACGCCGCGGCCTCGGCGGGCTTGAACGTCGCGGCGGCCCTGCGCTGCACGAACTGCCGCTTGACCGAGTAGAGCGGGGCGAGCTCGTCGTGGCGCGCCGCGAGCGCGAGCAGGTCGTCGGCGATGCCGAAGAGCTGGGAGAGGAACCGCTCGAGGTGGGGCGCCAGCGCGAGGATGAGCGCCGATTCCTCCTTCGCGTCGAGGGACGCGGGGCGCGCGCGCGCCAGGGCGAGGCGCCCGGCGAGGGTGCCGTCGGCCGCGGCGAGGAACTCGAGGAAGCGCGCGTCGAGCCGGGCGAGCCCGTCGCGGCGGTAGAGGTCGGGGAAGTCGAAGCCGAAGGCGAGGGCGAGCGGCGGGCCGCCCCCGTACGCGGACGCGCTCACCGCTCGAGGTAGCCGCGCTTGTCCTTGACGTCCTTCCACTGGTCGGCGTCAGGGAGCGGATCCTTCCGCGCCGTGATGCTCGGCCAGGCGCGTGCGAGCTCGGCGTTGAGCGCGGTGAAGTCGCGCTGGCCCTCGGGCACGTCCTCTTCCGCGTAGATCGCGTTCACCGGGCACTCCGGGATGCACACCGCGCAGTCGATGCACTCGTCGGGGTCGATGACGAGCATGTTGGGCCCTTCCCGGAAGCAGTCGACCGGGCAGACGTCGACGCAGTCGGTGTACTTGCACTTGATGCACGATTCGGTGACGACGTGGGTCATGGCGGTTCCAGGCGGCCCCCGGAAGCGGTTGCATCCGGCGCGCTTCCTTGTTCAGAATCCACTTAACTCGGCGCGCGCCGGCGCGCCGGGGGCGGAGAAAGGGCGCTCCATGGTAGCGGAACCGACGACGCATTTCAAACGCGGCGCGCCCCGCGCGCGTGCCGTTCATGGGGTCATAACGCCGTGCGATCGAGGGGCGTCGCGATGCCCGTGAAGGCGCCGGGGCGGCCGGCCCGCAAGCGGCGCGCGTCGGCGACGCGCCGCCGCGACGCGGTGGCGACCCGCGAGCGCATCTTCTCGGCCGCTACCCGCGAATTCGCCTCGCACGGCTTCGGCGGGGCCCGCGTGGACCGGATCAGCCGGCGGGCGCGGACCTTCGACCGCATGCTCTATTACCACTTCGGCAACAAGGAGCAGCTCTTCCGCGTGGTGCTCGAAGGGGCCTACGAGAAGCTGTGGGCGGCGGAGGAACGGCTCGACCTCGCCCGCGCCGACCCGGTGGCCGGTGTCCGGCAGCTCGTGGCGTTCACCTGGCAGTATTACGTGGACCACCCGGAGTTCATCCGGTTGCTGAACAGCGAGAACCTGCAGCAGGGCCGCAACGTCCGCCGGTCGAGCCGGGTGGGGAAGCTCTCCTCGCCGTTCATCCGCATCATCGCGGACCTCCTCGCGCGCGGCGCGGAGCAGGGGGTCTTCCGCGCCGGCGTGGATCCGGTGAAGCTCTACATCACGGTCGCGGCGCTCGGTTACTTCTACGTCTCCAACCGCTATACGCTCACGCACTTCCTCGGCGTCGACCTCATGGGCGAACGCGAGCGGGCCGAGTGGCTCGCGCACATCACCGACGTGGTGCTCGCCTATCTTGCGCCGCACCATCGCGGTGCCGTATTGACACCGCGAGCGCGCGCCCGCGAGAATCGCCGCAATTAAGCATTCACTGAATAGCCGTGGCGGCTGCCCCGCCGCGGCCAGCGGCGCGGGAGGCGGCGTGTACCTCAGGCCGGCGACGGTGGACGAAGCGCTCGCGGCGCTCGCCGCGCGGCCGCTCGCCGTCCTCGCGGGCGGCACCGACTTCTACCCGGCGCGCGTGGGCAGGCCGGTCGTCGAGGACGTGCTCGACGTCTCGCGCCTGACGGAGCTGCGCGGCATCCGCGACGAGGGCAGCCACTGGCGGATCGGCGCGCTCACGACCTGGTCCGATGTCGCGCGCGCCGACCTCCCGCCGCTGTTCCGCGGGCTGCAGCAGGCGGCGCGCGAGGTCGGCGGGCGCCAGATCCAGAACGCGGGGACGGTGGCGGGCAACCTCTGCAACGCGTCGCCGGCCGCGGACGGCGCGCCGCCGCTCATGGCGCTCGGCGCCCAGGTGGAGCTCGCCCGGTTCGGCGCGCGCCGCACGGTGCCGCTCTCGGACTTCATCCTCGGCAACCGGCGCACCGCGCGGGGTGCAGACGAGCTGGCGACAGCCATCCTGGTGCCGGCCTGGGCGCGGCAGGCGGGCCATTCGGCGCGGTCGGCGTTCCTGAAGCTCGGCGCGCGCCGCTATCTCGTCATTTCGATCGCGATGGTGGCGGCCACGCTCGAAGTCTCCCCGACCGGGAAGATCACGCGCTGCGGCATCGCGGTCGGGGCCTGCTCGCCGGTGGCGAAGCGCCTGACGGCCCTCGAGAAGCGCCTGCTCGGCGAACGGCTCACCGCAGGCATCGCCGCGCTCGCGGCGCCGGCGCATCTCGCAGAGCTCGCGCCGATCGACGATGTGCGCGCAGCCGCGCAATACCGCCGCGAGGCGGCGCTCGAGCTCGTGAGGCGCGCGCTGGCGGCGCTCGCCGCCGAGGCGGGCGCGGGCAGGGACTGGTCGTGAACGCGCGCGCCGACCGCCTCGCGGAGATCCTGCTCGTCGTGAATGGCGCGCCGGTCGCGGCGCTCGCGCGCCCCGCCGACCGCCTCGCCGACGTGCTGCGCGACCGGCTCGGCCTCACGGGAACCAAGGTCGGCTGCAACGCCGGCGACTGCGGCGCGTGCACGGTGCTGCTCGACGGCGAGCAGGTGTGCGCGTGCCTCGTCGCGGCGGCGCAGGCCGACGGGCGCCGGATCACGACCGTCGAGGGGCTCGCGCGCGAGGGCCGGCTCGACGGGCTGCAGCAGTCGTTCCTTTCCCACGGCGCCGCGCAATGCGGCATCTGCACGCCGGGGATGCTGATGGCCGCGAGCGACCTCCTCGCGCGCAACCCGCACCCGACCGCCGCGGAAGTCGAGGACGCGCTCGGGGGCGTGCTGTGCCGCTGCACCGGCTATCGCAACATCGTCGCCGCGGTGCTCGCCGCCGCCGCGGGGGAGGCGACGCCGGCCGAGCCCGCCGCCGGCGCGGCAGTGGGCACACGCGCGATCAAGGTGGACGGCGTCGCGAAGGTGACCGGCGCGGAGCGTTTCGGCGCCGACGCCGCGCCGGAAGGGGCGCTCGCGCTGCGCGCGATCCGCTCGCCGCACGCACGCGCGCGTTTTGGCATCGGCGACCTCGCGGCGCTCTACGCGAAGCATCCCGGGCTCGCCGCGGTGATCACCGCGAGCGACGTTCCGGTGAACAGCTTCGGCATCTTCCCCGACGTCAAGGACCAGCCGGTGCTCGCCGACGGCGAAGTGCGCTTCCGCGGCGAGGCGGTGCTGTGCCTCGTGGGCGAGGCCGAGGCGATCGCGCGGATCGACGAGGCGGACGTGCCGGTCGCGTGGGAGCCGCTTGCCGCGGCCACGGACATCGATGCCGCGCTCGCGGCAGACCCGATCCATGCGGCGAAGCCCGACAACGTGCTGATCCGCGGCCGCGTCGTACGCGGCGATGTCGAGCGGGCGATCGCCGCCGCGGCCTTCCTGGCCGAGGGCGAGTTCACGACGAGCTATGTCGAGCACGCCTACATCGAGCCGGAGGCGGGCTATGCCGAGCCCTTCGTCGAGCGCGGTGTCGAGCGCATCCGGATCTTCGCGTGCACGCAGACGCCCTACATGGACCGCGACGAGATCGCGCGCATCCTCGCGATCGCGCCCGAGCAGGTGCACGTCGTGCCTTCCGCGGTGGGCGGCGGCTTCGGGGGCAAGCTCGACCTCTCGATCCAGCCGCTGCTCGCCGTCGCCGCCTGGAAATTGAAGCGCCCCGTGCGCGGGGTCTACACCCTGTCTCTTATACACATCT
>JAOAEA010000012.1:38950-54464 GCA_026417035.1 Burkholderiales bacterium | reverse complement strand
GGGGTCTACACCCGCCCCGAGTCGCTCGCTTCGACCACCAAGCGGCATCCCGCGCGGATGCGCGCGCGCTTCGCCTGCGATCGCCAGGGGCGGCTCGTGGCCGCCGACTTCTCCGGCGACTTCAACACCGGGGCGTACGCCTCGTGGGGCAACACGGTCGCGAACCGGGTGCCGATCCACGCGAGCGGGCCGTACGCCGTTCCCAACGTGCGCGCGCTCACGCGTGCGGTCTACACGAACGGCCCGATCGCGGGCGCGTTCCGCGGGTTCGGCGTGCCGCAATCGACCATCGTCCACGAGGCGCTCCTCGACGAGCTCGCGGCGAAGGCGGGCATCGACCGCCTCGAGCTGCGTTACCGCAACGCCCTGCGCGCGGGCCAGGCCACGGCGACCGGCCAGGTGCTCGAAGCGAGCGCCGGCCTCGCCGCCTGTCTCGACGCGCTGCGCCCGCGCTGGGCGCGCGCGGTCGCCGCGGCCGAAGGGTTCAATCGCGCGAGCGACGGGCCGCTGCGCCGCGGCGCCGGCATCGCGTGCATGTGGTACGGGATCGGCAACACCGTGATCGCCAACCCGTCCACGATGCGCGTCGGGCTGCGGCCGGAGGGCCGGATCCTCTTCTACAACGGCGCGGTGGACATCGGCCAGGGGTCGAACACGATCCTCGTGCAGATCCTCGCCGACGCGCTCGGGCTGCCGATGTCGGTGATCGACTACGTGATGGGCGACACGGACCTCACCCCCGACGCCGGCAAGACCTCCGCGTCCCGGCAGGCGTTCGTTTCGGGCAATGCCGCCCGGCTGGCGGGCGAAGCGCTGCGCCGGCGCATGATCGCGCTCGTCGAGGCGCGGCCGGACGCGCGTCTTCGGCTCGAGAAGGGCATGCTCGTCGCCGAGGACGTGGAGGGCACGAAGCGCGTGGACCTCACCGAGCTTCCCCGCGACGCGCGCGGCGACGTCCTCGCCGGCGAGGGCACGTTCGACCCGCCGACGGTGCCGCTCGACGCCGACGGGCAGGGCGTGCCCTACGCGACCTACGCGTTCGCGGCGCAGCTCGCCGAGGTCGAGGTGGATACCGCACTCGGCACGACGAAAGTGCGCGCGATCGCCGCCGCGCACGACGTCGGACGGGCGATCAACCCCACGCAGGTCGAGGGGCAGATCCACGGCGGCATCGCGCAAGGGATCGGGCTCGCGCTGATGGAGGAGTACCACGCCGGGCGGACCGAGAACCTGCACGACTACCTGATCCCCACTTTCGGGGACGTGCCGCCGGTCGAGGTGATGCTGATCGAAGACCGCGAGCCGCTCGGGCCCCACGGCGCGAAGGGCGTCGGCGAACCGGCGCTCATCGCCACGGCGCCGGCGATCTTCGGGGCGATCCGCCACGCGACCGGCGTGGTGGTGCGGCACGCGCCGGCCACGCCCGCCCGGCTGAGGGCGGCGATCGCGGAGGCGGGGCGATGACGGGAACCGCGAAAGTGCAGAGGGCGCGGAGGAACGCGAAAAGAGCAGGCGCAGACGGTCCACCGCGAGCCCGTTGCGCGTGGGGTGGCGTGTCCAGGCGGCCAGCCCATCGAGAGGACTTTTCCTTTTTGCGCTTCTTCGTGCCCTTTGCGTTTTTGCGGTTCGAGTGAACGGCTCCGGTGAACCGATGAGCACCACCCACGCCGACCCCACGCCCGCCGACGCCGAAGGCGCGCTGCCGCGCCCGGAGGCGGGCAAGATCGTGTGCAACGCCTGCCCGGTGCTCTGCCAGATCACCGAGGGGCGCAGCGGCGCCTGCGACCGCTACGCGAACGTCGCGGGCGTGCTCGCGCGGCTCGATCCGCTCCTCGTCGCGACGCGCGTGCGCGATGCGCGCGGGGAGCTCGTGCCCTTCCTCGCGCGCGAGCCTTGGGACGGGCGCATCGTCGCGGAGGTGCCGGCGGCGCCGAGCGCGGAGAACGTCTTCGTCACCGGCGTCGGCTCCGGCACCACCTACCCGGACTACAAACCCGCGCCCTTCATCGTCGCGTCGCAGCGGGGCGACGTCGACCTCGTGACCGTGGTCACCGAGGGCATCTTCAGCTACTGCAGCTTCAAGGTGAAGATCGACACCGATCGCTACATCGGCCCGGAGCGCGCGCCGGTGCGCGCCGACGGCGAGGTGGTCGGGCACGTCACCACGATGGAGTACGGCTCGCAGATGCTCTCGCTCGGCGGCGTGCACCACCTCACCGGCGGCTCGAAGCGGGAGGGGCGCGTCGCCTGCGAGGTGATGATGAACCTCGGCAACCGCCGGCCGGGCGAGCTCGAGATCGAGGGCGGCGCGAGCCTCGTCGTGCAGGCCGGCCGCGCGCCGGTGATCAACGGCGTCGAGGAGAAGCGCATGCGCGTCGGCTGCGGCTCGGCGACCATCGGCATCTTCGCGCAGCAGTGGGCCGGACACGTGGACGAGGTGATCGTGGTGGACGACCACATCACGGGCGTCCTCACCGAGCACCAGGCCGGCCGCTTCCTCGACATGCGCCCCGGCGGCATCCGGGTGATCGGCAAGAAGTCCACGCCCGGGCGCTACTTCCAGGTCGCCAATCCCGGCCTCGGCTGGGGCGGCACCGACATCACCGATCCGCTCACCATCATCAAGGCGATCGACCCGAGGGAAGCTTGGCCGGGCGAGCGACTGCTGATGGTCTCGACGACCGGCGAGGACTTCGCCTACTTCGTCCTCGACGCGGCGCTCAAGCCGGTGCCGGCCGAGATGCCGGCCGAGGTGCGCAAGGTGGTGGAGCGCATCGGCGAGAACTGCGAGCCGGCGCTCTGCACGGTGCTCTTCCTCGGCGGGGCGGGCGGGAGCCTGCGCGCCGGCGTCACGGAGAACCCGATCGCGCTCACGCGCTCGATCAAGGAGCTGCTGGTCAACGTGACCTGCGGCGGTGCGCCGGCCTACGTCTGGCCGGGCGGCGGGATCATGGTGATGGTGGACGTCACGCGCATGCCGCAAGATTCCTTTGGCTGGGTCCCGACGCCGGCGATCGTCGCGCCGATCGAGTTCACGATGCGCCTTGCGGACTACGCGGCCCTGGGCGGTCACATGGGGCGGGTGCGTCCGCTCGCGGAAGTGCTCGCGGGCGCGGCCCACCGCGCGATCGCCTGGAATCCGGCGAATCCCTGGCCCGCGAACGTGGTGCCATGACGCTCGCGGCGATTTCCTTCACCGCGCGCGGCACGCGCGGAGCGTGGGGCGGCCCGCAGGGGCGGATGCTCGATGCCACGCGGGCGCACTTCCACCACGGGCCGATCGACCTCGTGATCGGGCTCGACGGCGGGCTCGCGGCGCGGCGTGCGGCGTTCGCGGCGGCGTGGGAGCGCTTCGACGGGCTGCTCGAAGAGCTCGTCGCCGAGCTGCCGTCGCTGCGCTCGCCGGCGGAGCGCGCGGGCGGTGTGCGCGGACCGGTTGCGCGGCGGATGGTGGCGGCCTGCCGTCCGCATCTTCCCGCGTTCATCACGCCGATGGCGGCGGTGGCCGGGGCGGTGGCGGACGAGATCCTCGCGGAGATCGCCCGCGTGCCCGGTCTCGCCCGGGCGTACGTGAACAACGGCGGCGACATCGCGCTCGCGCTCGCGCCGGGCGAGCGGTTGCGCGTCGGAACGCTGGCCGACGTCGAACGCGCGAGCCGGCACGGGCACGGCTTCGCGCTCGACGGCGAGTTCGCGGTGAGCGCCTCGGATCCGGTGCGCGGGGTGGCGACGAGCGGCTGGCGCGGGCGCAGCCTGAGTCTCGGCATCGCCGACAGCGTCACGGTGCTCGCGGCGGACGCGGCGAGCGCGGACGCGGCGGCGACGATGGTCGCGAACGCCGTGAACGTGGAGCATCCGGCGATCGAGCGCGCCCCGGCGGCGAGCGTGGCCGACGACACCGACTTGGGCAGCCGGCTCGTCACACGGCGCGTCGGCGCGCTCGACGCGGCATCGGTCGAGGCGGCGCTCGCGAAGGGCGCCGCCGCGGCGCGCGCGCTCGTCGCGCGCGGCGTGATCTGGGGTGCGGTGCTCTCGCTCGCGGGACGGCACCGGGTCGAGGGCGGGCTCGCGGCCCTGCCGGAAACGATGGCGTGGGGGGCTTGAGGATGGCGGCGAGGAAGGGACCGAAGATCGATGTGCGCAAGGTCATGACGACGGTGGAGGAGATCTGGCACGAGGGCGGCCCGCGGGCGAAGGCGCCGCACCGGCGCGGCGCGATCGCGGCCGTGATCGCCAACCCCTATGCCGGCCGTTACGTGAAGGACATCCTGCCGATGATGGACGCGCTGAAGCCGCTCGGCCTCGAGATGGCGAAGCGGCTCATCGCGGCGCTCGGGGGGGCGGGGAAGATCGAGGCCTACGGCAAGGGCGCGATCGTCGGCGCGGCGGGCGAGCTCGAGCACGGCGCGCTCTGGCACGTGCCGGGCGGCTACGCGATGCGCGAGCTCCTCGCGAACTCCCCGGCCATCGTCCCCTCGGCGAAGAAGGTCGGGGGCCCGGGCGCGCGCATCGACATTCCGATCCACCATCGCCAGGCGGCCTACGTGCGCAGCCACTTCGACGCGATGGAGGTCGGCGTCGCGGACGCGCCCCGCGCGGACGAGATCGTCTATATTCTCGCGATGACGACGGGGCCGCGCGTGCACGCGCGCGTCGGCGGGCTGAAGGCATCCGAGATCAAGCTGTGGGACGGCCAGCGGTAGGGCCGGAGCGGGTGTTCGTTCATTTCCTGGGAGGGCGGTCATGAAGGCACGGAGGCATTTCCTCGCAATCGCCGCGGCGCTCGCGGCCGCGGCGGCGTTCGCGGCGCCGGCGGCGGCGCAGGGCACGATCAAGATCGGCGAGCTCAACAGCTACAAGAACTTCCCCGCGTTCCTCGAGCCGTACAAGAAGGGCTGGGAGCTCGCGCTCGAGCAGGTGAACGCCGCGGGCGGGGTGCTCGGCCGCAAGATCGAGGTGGTGTCGCGCGACGACAACGGCACGCCCGGCGACGCGGTGCGGGTGGCCGAGGAGCTCGTGTCGCGCGAGGGCGTCGCCTTCCTCATGGGCACCTTCCCGTCGAACGTCGGCCTCGCGGTTGCAGACTTCGCCAAGCAGAAGAAGATCCTCTTCATCGCCGCGGAGCCGCTCACCGACAAGATCGTCTGGGAGAGCGGCAACCGCTACACGTTCCGGCTGCGGCCCTCCACCTACATGCAGACGGCGATGCTCGTTCCCGACGCGGCGAAACTGAAGAAGAAACGCTGGGCGATCGTCTATCCGAACTACGAGTACGGCCAGTCGGCGACGCGCGCCTTCAAGGAGCTCCTCAAGAAAGCGCAGCCCGACGCCGAGTTCGTGACCGAGCAGGCCGTGCCGCTCGGCAAGATCGACGCCGGGGCGGTGGTGCAGGCGATCGCCGACGCGAAGCCCGATGCCATCTTTTCCTCGCTCTTCGGGCCCGACCTCGCCCGGTTCGTGCGCGAGGGCAACACGCGCGGCCTCTTCAAGGACACGCCGGTATTCAACCTGCTCGCCGGCGAGCCGGAGTACCTCGACCCGCTGAAGGAGGAGACCCCCGAGGGCTGGTACGTGACGGGCTACCCCTGGTACGGCATCGACACCGCCGCGCACAAGCGCTTCCTCGACGCCTATCAGAAGAAGTACAACGACTATCCGCGGCTCGGGTCGGTAGTCGGCTATGCCACGATGATGACCGCGGTCGAGGCGCTCAGGAAAGCCGGCAGCACCGACACCGAGAAGCTGGTCGCGGCGATGAAGGGCCTCACGCTCGACACGCCGCTCGGACCGATCACCTACCGCGCGCTCGACCACCAGTCCACGATGGGCGCCTACGTCGGCCGCATCGGCAAGAAGGACGGCAAGGGCGTGATGACGACCTACACCTACGCCGACGGCGCCCGGTACCTGCCCCCCGACGACGAGGTGAAGAAGCTCCGTCCGGCGGAGTGAAGCGTCGGGACGGACGCCGCTCTCCGGCACCCGCCGGCCCGGCCGGGCGTCGCGCCGTCAGGCGGCGGGACCCGGCCGGGGCGTTGCCCGGACGAGCCTGACCCGCGGTCCTTCGCAGCAGCCGGCGCCCTCACGCAGCCCGACCCGTGGCTTCCATCGTCGCCCAGTTCCTGAACGGCCTCGCGAGCGCCTCGACGCTCTTCCTGATCGCCGTAGGGCTCTCGCTCATCTTCGGCGTCACGCGCATCGTCAACTTCGCGCACGGGTCGCTCTACATGCTCGGGCTGTACGCCGCGTACAGCCTGATCGACCGGTTCGGACCGACTCCGCTCGGATTCTGGGGCGGCGTCATCGGCGCCGCGCTCCTCGTCGGGGCGCTCGGCGCGCTGGTCGAGGTCGCGATCCTGCGGCGCATCTACCGGGCGCCGGAGCTCTTCCAGCTCCTCGCGACTTTCGCGCTGGTGCTCGTGATCCGCGACGCCGTGCTCTGGCATTGGGGGCCCGAGGACCTCCTCGGGCCGCGCGCGCCGGGCTTCGCGGGCTCGGTCGCGATCCTCGGCAAGCCGTTTCCCGAGTACGACCTGCTCCTCATCGCCGTCGGACCGCTCGTGCTCGTGCTGCTCTGGCTGCTGCTCAACCGCACGCGCTGGGGCACGCTGGTGCGGGCGGCCACCCAGGACCGTGAGATGGTGGGCGCCCTCGGCGTGAACGAGCGCTGGCTCTTCACCGGCGTCTTCGCCCTCGGCGCCTTCCTCGCCGGCCTCGGCGGCGCGCTGCAGATCCCGCGCGAGCCGGCACAGCTCTTCCTCGATCTCACCGCGATCTCGGATGCGTTCGTGGTGGTCGTCGTCGGCGGCATGGGCTCGATCCCCGGCGCGTTCCTCGCCGCGCTCCTCATCGGCGAGATCAAGGCGCTCTGCATCGGCCTCGGGACGGTCACGGTCGGCGGCGTGGCGATCTCGTTCTCCAAGCTCACGCTGGTCGTCGAGTTCATCGTGATGGCGATCGTGCTGATCGTGCGGCCCTACGGCCTGCTCGGCAAGCCGCTCGCGATGCAGCGCGGCGCCGGCGCGCCGGTGGAGCTCCCGGCGCGCCCCGATGGCAGGGCGATGGCCCTGGCCGGCCTCGCCGTGCTCGCCGCGCTCGCCGCGCTGCCCGCGGCCGGTACGCCCTACGCGGTGGTGCTCGCCATCGACATCCTCGTGTTCGCGCTCTTCGCCGCGAGCCTGCAGTTCATCATGGGGCCCGCCGGCATGGTCTCGTTCGGCCACGCCGCCTATTTCGGCCTCGGCGCCTACGGCGCCGCGCTGCTGCTCAAACGCGCCGGGCTGCCCATGGAGGCGACGCTCGCGCTCGGTCCGCTCGTCGCCGCCCTCGGCGCGGCGCTCTTCGGCGCGTTCGTGGTGCGGCTCTCCGGGGTGTATCTCGCGATGCTGACGCTCGCGTTCGCGCAGATCGTGTGGTCGATCGCGTTCCAGTGGGACGCCTTCACCGGCGGGTCGAACGGGCTGGTGGGGGTCTGGCCCTCGGGCTGGCTCTCGGGGAAGACCGCGTTCTACTTCCTCACGCTCGCCTGCGTCGCCGCGGGCGTGTTCCTGCTGCGGCGGATCCACTTCTCGCCCTACGGCTACGCGCTGCGCGCGGGCCGCGACTCGCCGTTGCGCGCCGACGCGATCGGGCTCGACATCGGCCGGCTCCAGTGGGTCGCGTTCGTGATCGCCGGCGCCTTCGCCGGCGTGGCGGGCGCGCTGGCGGGCTACTCGAAGGGCAGCATCTCGCCCGAGGTGATGGCGGTGTCGCGGTCGGTGGACGGGCTCGTGATGGTCCTGCTCGGGGGCGTGCAGACCCTCTCCGGGCCCCTCGTCGGCGCGGCGGCGTTCACCTGGCTGCAGGACACCATCGCGCGCAACACCGAGTACTGGCGCGCGATCCTCGGCGCCACGATCCTCTTCATCGTGCTCGCGTTCCCGCAGGGCATCGTCGGGCAGCTCGCGGCCTGGCTCGGCAGCCGGGACCGGGGCGCGCCGGAGGGGATGGTCGGGTGGAGGCGGCGGCGCGCATGACCGTCCTCGCCGTCGAGAACCTGTCGAAGTCGTTCGGCGGCGTGCACGCCGTGCGCAACGTCTCGTTCGCGGTCGGCGCAGGCGAGCTCCTCGCGCTCATCGGCCCCAACGGCGCCGGCAAGACCACCTGCTTCAACATGCTGAACGGGCAGATCCGGCCCGATTCGGGCAGCGTCAGGCTGGGCGGGCGCGAGATCGTGGGGCTCGCGCCGCGCGCGGTGTGGCGGCTCGGCGTGGGACGCACGTTCCAGATCACCGCGACCTTCGCCTCGATGACGGTGCGCGAGAACGTGCAGATGGCGCTCCTCTCCCACCATCGCCGCGTGTCGAGCTGGTGGCCGCGCGCGGCCCGGCTCTACCGGGAAGAGGCCGACCGCCTGCTCGAGCGCGTGGGGATGGCGGAGCAGGCCGAGCGCGCCTGCTCGGTGCTCGCCTACGGGGACCTGAAGCGCGTGGAGCTCGCCGTGGCGCTCGCCAACGCGCCGCGGCTGCTGCTGATGGACGAGCCTACGGCGGGAATGGCGCCGAAGGAGCGGATCGCGCTGATGGCCCTCACGGCCGAGATCGTTCGCGAGCGGGGCCTCGCGGTGCTCTTCACCGAGCACGACATGGACGTGGTGTTCACGCACGCCGACCGCATCATCGTGCTGAACCGCGGCACCCTCATCGCCGCCGGCCGCCCGGCGGACGTGCGCGCCGACGCCGAGGTGCAGGCGGTCTATCTCGGGTCGCGGGGGCATGGCTAGATGACGGCGATGCTCGAGCTCGAAGCGGTGGACACGTACTACGGGCGCGCTCACATCCTCTCCCGCGTGAGCTTCGCCGCGAGCGCGGGCGAGGTGGCGGTGCTGCTCGGGCGCAACGGCGCGGGCAAGTCGACCACGCTCAAGAGCATCATCGGACTCGTGCGGGTCGCGGCCGGGGCGATCCGCTTCGCCGGAGAGCGCATCGACGGCCGCGCGCCCTACGAGATCGCCAAGCGGGGACTGGGCTACGTGCCGGAGGACCGGCGCATCTTCAGCGACCTGACGGTGCTCGAGAACCTCGAGGTCGGCCGGCAGCCGCCGCGGCCCGGCGCCCCGACGTGGACCGAGGCGAAGCTCTTCGAGCTCTTCCCGAACCTCGCGGAGCGCCGGCGCCAGCCGGGCGGGCGGCTCTCCGGCGGGGAGCAGCAGATGCTCACGATCGCGCGCACGCTCATGGGCAATCCCTCCTGCATCCTGCTCGACGAGCCTTCCGAAGGCCTGGCCCCGGTGATCGTCGACCAGATGGCAGCGGCCATCCGCGGGCTGAAGCAGGCGGGCGTGACGGTGCTGCTCTCCGAGCAGAACCTGCACTTCGCGACCGCGGTGGCCGACCGCGCGCACATCATCGAAAAGGGCGAGATCCGGTTCTCCGGGACGATCGCCGAGCTCGGGGCGAACGAGGCGATCCGGGCGGCGTATCTCGCCGTCTGAACCTCCACCACGAAGACACGAAGGCGCGGAAGAAGCATGCAGCGGGCGTGCAGGTGTGGCGGAAGCCGTCGGATCGGGCGCGCACGCTGCGCGTCCTCGCGCGATGCGTTCCTCGTATCTGCGCGCCTCGAGCGTGAAGGCGTCACCGCATGACCACCATCGCAGGCATCGACGTCGGCGGCACGTTCACCGACCTCGTCCTCTTCGACGAGGCCTCGGGCGAGGTGCGCGTCGCCAAGGTCCCGACGACCGTGGACAACCAGGCGTTCGGCGTGCTCGCGGCGCTCGCCGAGAGCGGCGTCGCGCCGGCGGCCCTCGGCGCGGTCGTCCACGGCACGACCACCACCACCAACGCCATGCTCGAGCGCAAGGTCGCGCGCGTGGGCCTCATCACGACGCGCGGCTTCCGCGACGTGCTCGAGCTCGGCCGCCGCACGCGCCCCAAGCCCTACGGCCTGACCGGCACCTTCCGGCCGCTGGTGGACCGGGAGCTGCGCCTCGAGGTCGAAGAGCGCATGGACGCCGAGGGCAACGTGGTGCGGCCGCTCGACGAAGCGGGCGTCGCGCGCGCCGCGAAGGAGCTCCTCGAGCGTGGCGCGGAGGCGGTGGTGATCCACTTCCTGCACAGCTACATCAACCCGGCGCACGAGAACCGCGCGGCCGAGATCGTGCGGCGGGTCTGGCCCAACCCCTACGTCACCGTGGGGCACGCGATCGTCTCCGAGTACCGCGAGTACGAGCGTGGCGTCACGGCGGCGGTCAACGCGTGCATCCAGCCGGTGCTCCATCGCTACGTGGGACGGCTCGCCGGCGAGCTCGCGGCGAGGGGATTCGCGCGCGAGCTCCTCGTGATGCAGGGCAACGGCGGCACCGTGTCGGCGTCGATCGTCGCGGAGGCCGCGGTGAACACGGTGATGTCGGGGCCCGCCTCCGGCGTCATCGCCGCCGCCTACACCGCGTCGCAGTCGGGCTTCCCCAACGTCATCACCTACGACATGGGCGGCACCTCGAGCGACGTGGCGCTCATCCAGAACGGGCTGCCGCAGGTCTCGACCGAGCTCGAGCTCGAATACGCGATGCCGATCCACGTGCCGATGGTGGACGTGCACACGATCGGCGCGGGCGGCGGCTCGATCGCGTTCGTGGACGAGGCCGGGATGCTCCAGGTCGGGCCGGAGAGCGCGGGCGCGAACCCCGGCCCCATCTGCTACGGGCGCGGCGGCGCCCGGCCGACCATCACGGATGCGAACCTGGTGCTCGGGCGGCTCGATCCGCAGAAACTCCTCGCGGTCGAGCGCGCGGTCCCGGTCGGGGCGATCCGCGCGCGCATCGACGAGGCGGTGGGGGCGCGGCTCGGGCTTGCGCCGGACGCCGCGGCCGCGGCGATCCTGCGCATCGCCAACGACCGCATGGCCGGCGCCATCCGCATGGTGAGCCTCGCGCGCGGCCACGACCCGCGCGACTTCGCGCTGTTCGCCTTCGGCGGCGCGGGCCCGCTGCACGCCTGCGCGCTCGCGCGCGAGCTCGCGATCCCGCGGGTGCTCATCCCGGCGCGGCCGGGCCTGACGAACGCGCTCGGCTGCGTGGTCGCCGACGTGCGGCACGATTTCGTGCGCACCGTGAACCGGCCGCTCGACGCGGTCGCCGACGACCTCGTGGCGAACGTCGTGGCCGAGCAGATCGCGGAAGGGGAAGCGCTGGTCGCGCGCGAGCGGGTCGAGGTCGAGCGGCTCGAGACGGTGCACCGCGTGGACATGCAGTTCCAGGGCCAGAGCCACATCCTCTCGGTGGCGCTGCCCGGCCGGGCGGCGACGCGCGCCGAGCTGCACCGCCTCTTCGAGGCGGCGTACTGGCAGCGCTTCCGGGTCGAGCTCAAGGAGATCCGCCCGGTGCTCGTCAACGTGCACACCGCGGTGATCGGCAAGCGCCGGCCGCTGCCGCTCGCGCTGCTCGCCGCCGGGGGGCTCGCCGGCTCGCTCGAGGACGCGCTCGTCGGACGGCGGCGCGTGTGGTTCGAGTCCGGCTGGGCCGATACGCCGGTCTACCGCCGCGACGCGATCCCGCCCGGCGCGCGCTTCGCCGGCCCCGCGATCGTGGAGCAGCTCGACGCGACGACGGTGATCGAGCCCGGCTGCGAGGCCGAGGCGGACCGCCTCGGGAACCTGGTCGTCGCCGTGAACGGATAGGAGGCTCACGATGGGCGCGATCGATCCGGTGACGCTGGCGGTGATCCAGAACGGCCTGCAGCAGGTGTGCAACGAGATGGATCTCGCGTTCGTGCGCGCCGCGTTCAGTCCGGTCATCTCCGAGGCGCTCGACCGTTCCGACGGCATCTACCACCGCGACAACGGCGAGCTCATCGCGCAAGGGGAGCTCGGCCTGCCGGTGTTCGTCGGCACGATGCAGTTCTCGACGCAGGCGGTGATCGAGCGGGTGAGGACGCTCGGGCTCGCGCTCGACGAGGGCGACGTCTTCATCGTGAACGACCCGTACCTCGGCGGCACGCA
Source organism: Burkholderiales bacterium (assembly GCA_026417035.1). Classification (GTDB taxonomy): domain Bacteria; phylum Pseudomonadota; class Gammaproteobacteria; order Burkholderiales; family SG8-39; genus JAOAEA01. The sequence continues at coordinate 42,485 of JAOAEA010000012.1, read as the reverse complement.
CCTGATGGACGTCAAGTTCGTGAAGCCGTTCTTCTACGGCGGCCGGCTCTGGTGCTGGCTCGCGAATACCGGCCACTGGCCCGACACCGGCGGCATGGTGCCGGGCGGCTTCTCCGCGAACGCCACCGAGGTCGAGCAGGAGGGCCTGCGCCTGCCGCCGGTGAAGCTCTTCAAGAAGGGCGTGCTCGACGCGGAGATCCTCTCGATCATCCTCTCCAACATCCGCATCGCCGACCAGCGCATCGGCGACATCAAGGCGCAGGCCGCGGCGCTCGCGATCGGCGAGCGGCGCCTCGCGGCGCTCCTCGACCGCTACGGGGCGGATACGGTGGACCGGGCGATCGCCGAGCTGAAGGCGCGCGCCGCGCAGCAGATGCGCGCGCGGATCGCCACGATCCCGGACGGGACCTACGCGGGCCAGGCCTTCGTCGACTCCGACGGCGTCGTCGACGAGCCCCTGCGCATCGCGATGCGAATCGAGAAGTCGGGGGACCGGCTGCGCTTCGACATGGCCGGGTCCTCGCCGCCTTGCCGCGGGCCGATGAACAGCGTCATCGCGACGACGAAGAGCTCGATCTACCTCGCGATGAAGCACGTTTTCCCCGAGGTGCCGATCAACGCCGGCACCTTCGAGCCGCTCGAGATCGTGCCGCCCGAGGGCACGTTCCTCTATGCGCAGTATCCGCGCCCGGTCTCGGGTTGCGCGGCCGAGGTGAGCCAGCGCATCGCCGAGGCGGTCTTCTCGGCGCTGGTGCGGGCGATCCCCGAGCGGCTCTTCGCCGCGCCGGCGGGGACGTCCGGCAACCTCTCCGTCGGGGGAACCGACCCCCAGCGCGGGCGCGCCTACGTCATGTACGTGATCTCCGGCGGCGGCTACGGCGGCTCGGCTTCCGGTGACGGCATCTCCAACGGCTGCTCGACGATCGGCATCTCCAAGACCACGCCGATCGAGGTGATGGAGCAGTACTACCCGGTGCTCTTCGAGGAGTATTCGCTCCACGAAGGCTCCGGCGGCGCCGGCGAGCACCGCGGCGGCTTCGGCGTGAACTACAAGATCCGGCTGCGGCGCGGCGAGGCGCGCGTGTCCATGGTGATGGACCATGGCCGCGCCGGCCCGCAGGGCGCGCTCGGCGGGGCCGAAGGCGGCGTGAACCGGGTGCGCATCGTGCGGGGCGGGCAGGGCTACGTGCCCGCGCACCTCTCCAAGGACCAGGACATCCGCATCGGGGCGGGCGACCTCATCGAGGTCTCCACGCCCGGCGGCGGCGGTTACGGTGATCCGTTCGCGCGCGATCCCGAGCTCGTCGCCATCGACGTCGGTCGCGGCTACTACACGCGGAGCGAAGCCGCCGAGAGGTTCGGCGTCGCCGTCGCCGAGGACGGCACGCTCGACCTCGCGCGCACCGCCGCCCTGCGCGCCGGGCGCCGCCCGCAGGCCTGAAGCGGCGTTGGCGCGCCGCGCCCGTTGCGGCATACTGCCGCCCCTCTGGCAGCGTGATGCAAAACGCCCGGAGGACAGCGACCAGGTGCCTGCCGGAGAGCCTCCCACGAGCGGAGAGCGCGTTTTGCGTCACTGGCTTTGCGGATCCGAAAGGGGGGTGGCCCCTCTCGAGTCGAGTTGCTAGCGAAGGAGAGCACCATGCAGATCAAGGGAGCGACTTTCATCGTCACCGGCGGCGCGTCGGGCCTGGGCGAAGCCACGGTGCGGATGCTCGCCGCGAACGGGGCGCGCGTCGTGGTCGCCGACGTGCAGGCGGACAAGGGCGAGGCGCTCGCGAAGGAGCTCGGCGCGGCCGCGGTCTTCACGCGCTGCGACGTGACGGCGGAGGCGGACGCCAGGGCGGCCGTGGAGGCCGCGGCGGCGAAGCTCGGTGGCCTGCACGGCCTGGTGAACTGCGCCGGAATCGGCGTCGCGGAGAGGACGATCGGCAAGAACGGCCCGCACTCGCTCGCGAACTTCGCGCGCGTCATCAACATCAACCTCGTCGGCACGTTCAACATGATCCGGCTCGCCGCGGAGGCGATGGCGAAGGGCACGCCCAACGAAGAGGGCGAGCGAGGCGTGATCGTGAACACCGCCTCGGTCGCGGCCTTCGACGGCCAGATCGGCCAGGCGGCCTATTCGGCGTCCAAGGGCGGCGTGGTCGGCATGACGCTGCCGATCGCGCGCGACCTCGCCCGCGACGGCATCCGCGTGGTGACGATCGCGCCGGGGCTCTTCCTCACGCCGATGATGCTCGGCCTGCCGCAAGAGGCGCAGGAGTCGCTGGGCAAGCAGGTGCCGTTCCCGCCGCGGCTCGGGCGGCCCGACGAATACGCGCTCCTCGTGAAGGCGATCGTCGAGAACCCGATGCTGAACGGCGAAACGATCCGGCTGGACGGCGCGATCCGCATGGCGCCGAAGTGATCCCCCCGGGCGGGCGTTCCGGGGCGCACGCCCGCCGCCCGGCCGGGATAGGCCGACACGCCTCGCTCCACGGAGAGGAGGGCCGGTGATGCCGCAGCAGACAGCCCGTTCGGTCGCCGAGCTCGTCGTCGATTTCCTCCTCGCCCGCAGGGTCGACCGCGTCTTCGGCCTGCAGGGCGGGCACATCCAGCCGGTCTGGGACCAGCTCGGGCAGCGCGGCGTGCGCATCGTGGACGTCCGCGACGAGGGCGCCGCGGTCCACATGGCGCAGGCGCACGCGGCGCTGACCGGCGGCCTCGGCGTCGCCATGGTCACCGCCGGCCCCGGCGTCACCAACTGCGTGACGGCCGTGGTGAACGCCGAGCTCGAGCGCGTGCCCGTGCTCTTGATCGGCGGCTGCGCGCCGCGCCCGCAGGACGACCTCGGTCCGCTGCAGGGCGTCGCCCACACCGAGATCCTGCGCCCGGTGACGCGGCTCGCCCGGACACTGCGCGTTCCGGACAACGTCGTGCGCGACCTCGACAAGGCCGCGAGCGCGGCGCTCGGCGACGGCGGCACGCCCGGCCCGGCGTACGTGGAAATCCCGACGGACGTTTTGCGCGCGACCGTCCATCCGAGCGTCGTGCTCCCCGAGCACCTCGCGTTCCGCCCGCCGCGCCGGATCCCGCCCGATCCCGCCGACGTCTCGCGGGCGGCGGGGCTCGTCGCGCACGCGAAGCGGCCGCTCGTCCTCACCGGCCGGGGCGCGGCGGGCGCGGCGCGCGAGCTCATCGCGCTGCTCGGTGCGAGCGGCGCCCTCTACCTCGACACCCAGGAGAGCCGGGGCCTCGTGCCCGCGGAGCATCCGGCGGTGGTCGGTGCGGTCCGTGCCCGCGCGATGCAGGAGGCCGACCTCGTCCTCGTGGTCGGGCGAAAGCTCGACTACCAGACTGGATACGGGTCGCCGGTCGTGTTCCCGAACGCCCGGTTCGTGCGCATCGCCGACTGCTGGGAGGAGTTGCGGGAGAACCGGCGCGGCGAGGTGGAGATCCTCGCGACGCCAGGGCTCGCGCTCGCGGCGCTCGCCGATGCGTTGGGCCAATCCGGGACGGACGTCGACACGGCCTGGACCGAGGGATTGCGGCGGGG